>JAUXOH010000144.1 GCA_030682505.1 Candidatus Didemnitutus sp.
CCGCTCCGTGCAATCCGTGGAGCAACGGACCGATCGCAAGGATCTCCCCGACGCTCACCGCTTGGATCCACAGCCGCCGTACCCCCGGGCGACGCGGCGGCAAAGCCGGCACCTCGCCGAAACGATGCGTGAACCCCTCGGCATACCCGCCCCGTCGCCGCATCCGCCACAAGTAGTAAGGCGACGCCAACACCAGCAGCGGCAGAAAGAGAAGGCGGTAGATCCAGATCAAGGCAGTGAGCAGTTTGCAGTGCGCTGTGAGCAGTGCGACTGAAGAATTACAGACTGCGTTTCAATCCGTAGGTGAGACGCAACGCTTCATCAATCAGCGCAGCGAGTCTCGCCGCCTCATCGTCGTTGACCAAGCCGACCCGGCGACCGGCTTCCAGCTGCGTCTCCACCTCGTTCAGCGACCGGATCGCATAGCCCAGAAAGACTCGAAATTGATCGCGCGACGGATCCGCCGCGCCTTCGGCGATATTGGAAGGAGCCGAAAGGGCCGCTCGGCGGATCTGCGAGACAAGATAGCGTTCCGCGACGGGAAAACCCGCCGTCAAGCGGTGGATCTCGACGAAGAGGTCCATGCTCCGCTGCCAAGCGAGCAGGCGCTTGTGCGGCTTTTCATGTTCTGAACTGCTCACCGCTTGCTGCTCACCGCTCACGAGAGTTTACTTCCCCAGCACCCAGGAGAAAATCAGCGGGGCCACGATCGTCGCGTCGGACTCGACGATGAACTTCGGCGTCTTTTCGCCGAGCTTGCCCCAGGTGATCTTTTCATTCGGCACGGCGCCGGAATAGCTGCCGTAGCTGGTGGTGGAGTCGCTGATCTGCGAGAAATAGCCCCAGAGCGGCACGCTGGTGCGGCCGAGGTCCTGATGCAGCATCGGCACCACGCAGATCGGGAAATCCCCGGCGATCCCGCCGCCGATCTGGAAGAAGCCGATGGAGCCCTCGCCGTTGCGCAGCACCTTCGCCGTCTTCGTATACCACTCGGCAAGCCACGTCATGTATTCGATGCCGGTGCGCACGGTGTGGACGTTCTTGATCTCACCCGTGATGGCCCGCCCGGCATACATGTTGCCCAGCGTGGCATCTTCCCAGCCCGGCACGATGATCGGCAGGTTCTTCTCACAGGCCGCGACCATCCAGGAATTCTTCGGGTCGATCTGGTAGAATTTCTTCAACTTGCCGGACCGGATGACGCGATACATGAACTCGTGCGGAAAATACCGTTCGCCCGACTGGTCCGCCGCCACCCATTCCTCCGCCACCGCGGCCTCGATGCGACGCATCGCCTCGCCTTCGGGAATGCAGGTGTCGGTCACGCGGTTCATGTGCCGGCCGAGCAACTCCTGCTCATCCGACGCCGTCAGGTGCCGGTAGTGCGGCACGCGTTCGTAGTAATCGTGCGCCACCAGATTGAAAATGTCCTCCTCCAGGTTCGCCCCGGTGCAGACGATGGCGTGGACCTTGTCCTTCCGGATCATCTCGGCGAGGCTGATGCCCAGCTCGGCGGTCGACATTGCACCGGCCAGCGTAACGAGCATCTTGCCGCCCAATTGCAGGTGGGTCTCGTAGCCCTTGGCGGCATCGAGGAGCGCGGCGGCGTTGAAGTGGCGGTAGTTGGCCGCAATAAACTTGGAGACCGGCCCCTTCTTCTTGGCGAGGGCCGCATTGATGTCCTCAGGGCGTTTCTTCTGGCGTTTGGCTTTCATGGGATGAACCCAGTAGAAGCTCCGCCCGCAGCGGGGTCACGTGAAAAAATCCACCTGCCGCCTTCGCGGAAAAAACCCGTCGAGCACGGAATTCACCTAAATTCCCCCAGCGGCTGCACTTGCCTCGGACGGCACGCTCGCCGATTCTGCCCGCATGTTGCCCCGTATCGGCGTCCTCGCCCTGCTCGCACTTGTCCCGCTGAGCCTCTGCGCTCAACCGTTCCCCCACGAGAACTCCGACCTCCCCGTCGACCCGGCCGTGCGCTGGGGTCGCCTCGAAAACGGCCTGCGCTTTGCCATCTTGGCCAACCCCGAGCCCAAGGGCCGCGCCAGCCTGCGCCTCGCCTTCCGCGCGGGCTCCCTGCACGAAACCGACGAGCAGCGCGGCCTCGCCCACTTCCTCGAGCACCTCGCCTTCAACGGCAGCACTCACTTCCCGCCCGGCACGCTCGTGGAATTTTTCCAGCGTCTCGGCATGAGCTTCGGCGGCGACACCAACGCCTCCACCAGCTTCGACCGCACCTCCTACCTGCTCGAACTGCCCGACACCCACGACGCCACGCTGGAGAAGGCCTTCACGCTGTTCGCCGACTACTGCGGCGGACTCCTGCTCCTCGAGAACGAGATCAACAAGGAGCGCGGCATCATCCTGAGCGAAAAGCGCGCGCGCGATTCCATCGAGTTCCGCCAGTTCATCGGCGAATTCGAATTCCTCCTGCCCGAATCGCGTTTCATCCATCGCATCCCGATCGGCACCGAGGAGATCATTTCCACCGCCCCGCGCGAACGCTTCGTCGATTTCTACAACACATGGTATCGCCCCGAGCTCACCACCGTCGTGGCCGTCGGCGACTTCGATCCGACCGTCGTCGAGGCGCACCTGCGCCGGGCACTCGCGGGATTCACCGCCCGCGCGCTACCGGCCCCGAGCCCGAGCTTGGGTCGCGTGGACCACGTCGCGGGCGTCACGGCCCGCCTGCTCGCGGAGCCCGAGGCCTCCTCCGTTCAGGTCGCCATCCAGACGGTGATGCCATTCGCCCCCGAACCCGACACCGCTGCCAACCGGCTGAAATATCTCCCGCGCGAACTCGCCCTGCGCATGCTCAACCGCCGCTTCTCCATTCTCGCGAAGCAGGAAGGTGCGCCGTTTGTCGCCGGTCAGGTCGGCGCGACCGAACAATTTGATTTCTTCAGCAACGCCTCCGTCGAGCTTCGTTGCCAACCCGACCAATGGCGCGCCGCCCTCGCCGTCGGCGAACAGGAACTTCGCCGCGCCCTCGAATTCGGTTTCCAACCCGCCGAGCTCACCGAGGCCGTCGCCGCCACGCGCAATAGCCTCGAACAAGCCGTGCGCACCGCACGGACGCGTCGCTCCGAACTCCTCGCCGACGCCCTCAGCGGCATGTTGATCGATGACGAGGTCTTCACCCACCCGACCACGGAGCTCGCCCTCTACGGACCCGCGCTTGAGCGCATCACTGTCGAGCATTGCGCCGCCGCCCTGCGCCGGACCTGGGACGAGAAGATTGGCCGCCGCCTCTTCGTCACCGGCAACCTCACTCTCTACCAGCCCGAGGAACAAATCACCGCCGCCTACGAGGCCAGCCGCGCGATCGCCGTGCAGCCCCCGGCCAAAATCGACGATGCCACCTTCGCTTACACCAATTTCGGCCCGGCCGGGAAGATCACGAAACAGGAAAACGTCGCCGACCTCGACGTCACGCTGATCGAGTTCGCCAACGGCGTGCGCCTCAACCTCAAGCCGACCGACTTCGAGGCCGGTCGCGTGCGCGTCAACGTCCGCGTGGGCGGCGGCCGCCTCACCCTGCCCCCCGCCAACCCGGGGCTCTGGTTCCTCGCCAACAACACGCTCCTGCTCGGCGGTCTCGGACAGCACAGCGCCGACGACCTGCCCCGCCTGCTCGCCGGTCGCACCATCGGCACCAACTTCAGCACCGGCAACGACGCGTTCCTTTTTGGTGGCACCACCAACCGCGCCGACCTGCTCCTTCAATTGCAGGTCATCTGCGCCTTTCTCACCGACGCGGCCTTCCGTCCTGAGGCCATGCGCAAGTTCCAGAAAGGCGCGGAAATGTTCTACGACCGCCTCGCCCACGTCATCGAAGGCCCGCTCCAGCTCGACGTCCCGCCGCTCCTCGCCAACGGCGACGCCCGGTTCGGTCTCCCCGCCAAGGCCACTGCGCTCGGCGGCACCCTCGACGAGGTCCAGGCGTGGCTGGCTCCCGAGTTTGCCCGCGGCGCGCTCGAGATCGCCATCGTGGGCGACTTTGATCCCGCCGAGGTCATCGCCGCCGTCGCCAAGACCTTCGGTGCCCTCCCGCCTCGTGCGGCCAAGCCGGCCTACGAAGCCGAGCGCCGCGCCAGCTTTCCGGCCAGCGCCCTCGCCCGCCAATACATCACCACCACTGAGATCCCCAAGGGCATGGTGCAACTCTTCTGGGAGGCCACCGACAACCGCGACGTCACCCTCGCCCGCCAGCTCAGCCTGCTCGCCGCCGTGCTCGACGACCGCCTCCGCGTGAAGATCCGCGAGGAGATGGGCGACACCTATTCACCCAACGCCGGCGCGTCGCTCAGCGACACTTTCCACGGCTTCGGTCACCTCGTGGCGCAAGCCACCGTCGCGCCCGACAAGGCCCGCGCCGTGGCCGACGCCATGCGCGCCGCTGCCACCAGTTTGTTCGAACACGGCGTGACCGACGAGGAACTCGTCCGCGCCAAACAGCCCGCGCTCACCGCCATCCGCCAGTCCATCCGCACCAACCCCTACTGGCTCGGCAGCGTGCTCAGCTCGGCGCAGGAACAACCCCAGCGCCTCGAATGGTCCCGCAACCGACTCAGCGGCACCGAGGCCATCACCGCCGCCGAACTCACCGCCTTGGCCCGACGCTACCTCAACCCCGCCAAGGTCCACGAATTCATCTCCCTTCCCGAACCGAGCAAGGTGCCCTGAGCCGCCACGGCTCCACACGCCTTCCCCCGGACCTTCCCAAAATTCGCTGCGAGCGCGATTTCCGGGATTGAACGCCGTCGAGCGATCCGGCTTTCTGCCTCCAGCGGGCCAAGCCAGCCGGAGGTATTATCCGGAGTCTGAAGAACACTGTTGGCCGAAAGACCATGACTAAGCGCGCGAAGATCTTTGCGGTTTCCGGAATCCTTATCCTTGCCGTTGCGTTCGCGGGCCGTGCGGCCCTTCTCCGTGCCACCCTCGTTGAGTGGCCCGAATCTCCGACTTGGTTTGCCCGCTATGCCGAGGCATCCAGCGCCGGCCCAAGAGTGATACTCGGACATGACAGCGAATACTGGCGCGTGAAGAGGACGATCCGTGTGGATGTCCGGCAGGGCATACCCCATACACGCTCCGCAGATGGCATGCCGATAAGAGACCTCGTCAGTTACATCAACGCCGAGATTGCGAGGACAGGCGTTGATTCTGTCGTGGTCTCAGCTTCTCGAGAAGAGAGGATCGGTGGCGTGGTTGCGGTCATCGACGAGTGCAGAAAGTCTCGCGTGAGGGTCGTCGTGCTGAACCAATATCTCGATGCATTCGCCAGCAAATGAAGAAGAGGGCCAACGAGCCGGCACAGATAAGGTCGCTAGCGCGACCGGTCTGACCTGAAACGTCGGCCAGCGAAGCTTCATCACCTTTGAAAAATCAGATTCCAGAGTTCGCTGTTGGCTGGGGCACGCTGGCGTTGCTCAACGCTGGTTTGGCGCAGTCGAAAAATCGGAGCGGAGCGGGTTGGTTCATCGGCAGCCTGTTCTTGGGGCCGGTGGCTACTCTCGTGATCG
Organism: Candidatus Didemnitutus sp.; assembly: GCA_030682505.1. Classification (GTDB taxonomy): domain Bacteria; phylum Verrucomicrobiota; class Verrucomicrobiia; order Opitutales; family Opitutaceae; genus Didemnitutus. The sequence goes on from JAUXOH010000144.1 coordinate 5,529, forward strand.
TCCTGCTCGACAAGGAGCCCGAGAAGAAATCCTGAGTCGTCCGATGTCTTCCCAGCCGCAAACTTCGCTTTTCATCTTTCGCGTTCTGTCGCATTTGCGTTGGCCTAGCCAACCGCCAGAGCCATTTCGGCCCAGCGCTCCGTGCTGTTCCTCTTGGCTCATCTGAAACGTTGATCTAGCTGCGTGCATTCAAGCGGAAAATTGGAATAATTGTCCGCGGCGTGGGAGCGGCGGTTTTCAGATCCAACTGGCGGGGGCGGCAAAGGACAGGGACCGGGCACGATACTGGAGGAAACGCGTGCGTCTGTGACCCCGACGCAGTCGGGGTTGGTTGGGCGTCTCAGGTTTTCACCGTGAGCGTGCTGATCTTCGTGGGTTGTTAATACCACCGTTCAATGGTGCGTCTTGCCCGCATACTCTAGGCTCGGACTTCGGCGCAGGCGTGAGCCTGTGCCCGTCCCGAACGTCATCATGCATGGGCCGGCCGCCCGGTCCCTGACAGTTGCCGCCCTCGACCAGCGGCCTTCAAAGAACAAAAGTCATGCGTTGATCGTGCGTGTTCGCTCACGCCTTCGGGGTCGGCACCTGCGTGAGCAGGGCCCAGACGAACCCGGCCAACTCGCGCGCGAGCGCCACGGTGACCTTCGCCTTCATGACGCCGCGGCCCACCAGATGGCGGCTGCGTTTATACAGCCGCGTTTGCACCTTCCAGCTCAGTTCGCGATACGCGGTGGGTTGGCCGCGTTGGCGCACGGTTAATTGCGAGGAAACTTTCGGCACGAGGAAGGCGTGTTGCACGGACTCGGTCAAAATCCACCGGGCGTGCGCATTGCCCGCCTTGGTGATCCCCCCGAGCTTGCGACTAGTGCCGGTTGTGTGCTCGTGGGGCACCAGGCCGAGGAACGCCATCACGTGGCGCGGGTGCGTGAACCGGCGCACATCGCCCAACTCGGCGACGAGCACCGCCGCGGCGGTGAGTTGGAACCCCCGGAAGCACATCAGCGCCTGCACCGCCGGATACATCCGCCAGGACGGCACCTGCGCGGCGATCAGATCATCCAGCCGCGTGACCCGTTGCCGCGCCTGATCGACGGCCAGGAGATATTCCTCCAGCACCGCCTTCAAGGCCGGCAACGGCAGCACGAGTTCGCGCAGATAGCGTTGGTGCGCCTCGGACCAGTTGGCCTTGCCTTGGTAGCGGTAGCCCTGGCGCAGGAGGAACGACTTGAGCCGGAGTTTGGCCCGCGTGAGGTCGTGGACCGCATCGGCCCGGGCTCGCGTCAGGTCGCGGATCGACTCGTCGACGGCATCCGGCACGTAGATGGCGGTCAGTTCTCCGGCCCGGTGCAGGCGCGCCAGTTGCACCGCGTCGCGGCGGTCGGTCTTCTGCCGCAGGCCCTTTTCGTGCGGGATCTTCGACGGGGCGACGACGATGCAGGCGATCTTCAGCTGCTGCAGCCGCCGATACAGGCCGAAGCCCGTCGGCCCGGCCTCATAAGCCACGTGCAACACCACGCCCTCGCCCCCGAGCTTGCGCAGCGCCTTCTCGAGGGCGTGCAGATCGCTCGAGATGGTGCCGTAAACGCGCTGCTCCCCCGTGCGGCCGTCCTCCGCCACCGCGATCACGGTCGTATCTTTATGGACATCCAGCCCGACATATTTATTTAACGTCTTCATGTGCTTGTCTCCGTTTTTGGTTGTTTCGGTTGTTGTTCGCACTCCAGCCACACCCATGCGGCTCTGCCCCTCACCGGGTAATCCGCGCCGCGGGGACAAGCACCCTTCTTTTTTCCGCTGCCTCTGCACGCAGCTATAGTGTCTCGGCAAAAATATGAGTCGCATACTCCTCTTCGTTATTTGTAGCGCATGCGGATTCCTTGGAGGCTGCGCCACGCCGGCTTCGCAGGCTCCGAAGCAAATCGTCGTTTTAGAAGATTTGCGCTTCATTTGGGCACCTCCGATCGGATTCCCGAAGCGCACCACGACGATTAGCGCCGGCACCTACACCTATCTCACCACAAACTACGAAGGTCATATTTTTAGCGCGCCGGATGGCCGCATCTCGGTAGCTGTAGCAGATGGCGCGGCGACGGAATCGCGAGGCGGCATCGCGATAGATAAGTTCAAGGGGAAGATTTACGTCTGGCAGGCCAGCAAGACTGTGGAGATGCTGTTGCCGATGGGACCGGCTCTTATTCATGGTGAAGGCGGAAGAGATGCATATCCATATGTTGGGACCGTTCCTAAAGAGCTGCTGAGCAAGATTCGCCTCGAAAAGTGAAAAGGCCGAACTCAGAGCGTTCTGATTCGCCGTAGCGCGAATCGGGACGCTGGTTGAACAAGCCCGGTCACGAGTGAGGTTCGCCGCCGCGAGAGCGCTTATGCGCTTTGTGTTTGGCGCGCGGTGAGCGGAAGAAATCGGCGAAGGCGGTGGAGTGCGCGTGGGCGTGTCACGGGAAGGCCGGGAACGACGTGTTTTATCGGTCGGGACACCCTGCGGCGGCGATTTGATCGATCACCTGAGCGATTTTCTTTCTTCGGCGCAAAGCTCCCGCGCGCGCCGCGAGGGTCGCGGCGTGAAGGTAGAGCGGGGAATCTGATTTGGATGTTCATCGCGTGCATCTCGGCGGCCCACGGGCCTGGCGCGGGAGCGTGCCGACGCGCACGAGCGTGAAGCGCTCGCAATGCGGACAGCGCAAGTGCCACTGCGGCGGCTCCGGCGGTGGCGGCGCGAGCACGAGGGGTTTTTGCAACAGCGTCTCGATCTTCATTCGCCGCCGCTTCGCGGACGGATGCATCCAGCCGAAGTATCTCACGCGATGCTGTCCCGACGGCGGCACGTGTTGCAGATATATCTGCAAACCGAGGTTGCCCTGAAGCGTTCGCTGGCCAGATCATTTCGTGCCGATTTCACGGTGACTTCATCAACCTTTCACGCGCCCACGGCACACTGATCCCATGATTCAAACCAAAGACCTCCGCGGCATCGTGCTCCTTCCGGTGTTCGTGCTGCTCGTGCCCTTGGTGGCGATGCAGTTCACCGATGAAGTGGTCTGGGGTCCGCTCGATTTCCTGGTCGCGTGGGTCCTCATGGCCGTCGCCGGGCTGGCCTACAAGCTGGCCACCAGCCAGACGGGCAATGTCGCCTACCGGATCGCCGCCGGCATGGCGGTCGCAACCGCATTTCTCCTCGTCTGGGCGAATCTCGCCGTCGGACTCATCGGCAACGAGGGCAACCCCGCCAACCTGATGTATGGCGGAGTCCTCGCAGTCGGAATCGTTGGCGCCGGGCTCGCGCGCCTGCAGTCCCGCGGCATGGTCCGCGCCTTGTGGGCGACCGCGCTGGCCCAGTTCCTCGTTCCCGTGGTGGCGCTGATCGTCTCGCCGCCCGACGTCACTCCCCTCGTGTGGGCGGGCAATGCGCTCTTCGTCATTTTGTTTGTCGGATCCGCGCTGCTGTTTCGGCGGGCGGCGAACCAACCCGACAGCCCCAGAGTGGAAACGCCGGCCTAAGCGGCGAGTCGGAGGTCGGGCGCGCGGCGCGGCGCGTTGACATCGGGTCGGCAGGCGACTGAATCGCGCGCATGGACTGGGACGAGAAATACCGGAAAGGCGAGGTGTTCTGGGACAAGGGTGTGCCTTCGCCGCCCCTGCGGCAGTATCTGGAACGTCACCCCGCGCGCGGTCGCGCCCTCGTGCCGGGTTGCGGTCACGGTCACGAGGTGGCTCTGGCCGTGGAACTCGGCTTCGATGCAACCGGGCTGGACATCGCCCCGACCGGAGTCGCGGAAGCCCGCGCGCTGTATCCCCACCTCGCGGAAAGGTTCGTGACGGGGAATTTCTTCTCTCCGCCGGCCGAGTTGCGCGGCGCCTTCGATGTGGTGCTGGAACACACCTGCATGAGTGCGTTGCCGCCGGCGCTGCGCACCGACTACCGGTGCGGGCTGGATCTGACGCTGCGCCCCGGCGGCTTGTTGATCGGGGTGTGGTATATCAATCCGGACCTCGATCCCGGCGACGAGGGCCCGCCCTACCCCTTCAGCGTGCCCGACCTGACCGCGCTCTTTGCCGACGCCTACGAAATCGTGGACGACTACGTGCCCGACGTGGCCTTCGACACGCGCGTCGGCCGGGAGCGCCTCCGCGTGCTGCGGCGCAACGGTTGAGTACCCGACCCTTTTGCCCCGCCCTGCGCCGCGGAAGCAGGCGGCGCGCTAGTCGCTCGTCATGATGAACAGCGGGCGCATCTCGAAGCTGTTGTAGTGCGGCCGCAGGCGCTTCGGGTTGTAGTATTTTTCCACATTCACGAGCTTCTTGGTCGAGGTCACCACCTCGATCGGCAGGTTGTCGTAGCGGCCGTTCTTCAGCACCACGAGGCGCCCGTGGATGCCGTGCATGATGAGATCGAGGGCCAGGTTGCCATAGGCCATCGGGACGATGGAATCGATCGCGTCGGGATCGCCGCAGCGCACCAGGTAACCGAGCCGCTGGTTGATGCAGTCGATCCGCTTCCCGCGGTTGTAGTTCGCGGAGAGGTCCCGGATGCGGGAGGCCACCCGGTCGCCGATGCCGCCGAGCTTCGCGTGGCCGAACATGTCCTTGTCCGCGCTTTCAAAGACCATCTCCTCGCCCTCGAACGAGGCGCCTTCCGAAACCAGCACGGTGGAGTATTTGCTGGGGTTGTTGCGCCGGTCGGCCACGAGCAGTTCGGTCAGGTGCTCGATGTTGAACTTCCACTCCGGGATCACGCACCGGTTCGCGGCGCCAGCCATCGTGGGTAGCATCGCGGTGAATCCCGCGTAGCGGCCGAAGACCTCGACCACCAAAAAGCGTTCGTGCGAACCCGCCGACGTCCGCAGCGTGTTGACGAGGCTGATCGTGCGCGAAACGCAGGTGCTGAAGCCGATGCAGTAGTCCGTGCCGGGCACGTCGTTGTCCATCGTCTTGGGGATGCCGATGACTTTGACCCCCTGCTGGAACAAGTGCACGCCGTAGCTCAGCGTGTCGTCGCCGCCGATCGGGATCATGAAATCGATGCCGAGCCATTCGAGGTTCTTGAGCACCTCGGGCGTCAGGTCATTGACGTCCTGAGTGTAGCGGTCGCGCAGGAACTCCGGCACGCTGCTGCGCGGCACGTGGCTGGGCCGCGTGCGGGAGCTGTGGAGAAACGTCCCGCCGGTGCGCCCCACGCGGTTGACGAGTTCCTCGGTCAGCTGGACGTAGCAATCGCTGTTGTCGTGGCTCTTGTCGCGCACGAGCGAGATGAGGCCGCCCCACCCTTTGCGGATGCCGATGACGTTGTAGCCTTCGCGCAAGGCGCGAATCGTGACGGCGCGAATCGCCGGATTGAGGCCGGGGACGTCGCCGCCGCCCGTGAGGATGCCAATGACGCCCTTGAACTTGATGTTGCTCATGGTTGTTTGCCCACCCACCGCTGCAACAGCGCGGGTGGTGCCGAAAGGGCTATCACCTTTCGGGACGCGCGACAAGCGGCAGACGACCGCGGGGTGGACCGAACGGCAGGACGAAGGCTTGATGGGGAGGGCCGTACCCGCGAAAGCCGACGCGGCAAATCGGGCATTGAAATGGAACGGGGAAACTGGCCTCTTGGCTGCAGCGGGCCAAGCCACCGGAGGTTCTTCCGGAGTCTGAATTGCACGATGGGTAAAACCATCCACGATTTTATGCCGCCAAACTCGGAAACCAAGACGACGACGAATCATTGGATCCCCGTAGGCGTAGGAGTTGGCACGGCAATGGGAGTTGTGATGAAGGATATGGGCACGGGCATTTCTATTGGCCTGATTCTTGGCTCGGCGATTTCGCTCTTCGTCGAAAGAAAAAGAAAGAAGGAGACCAGTCCGCTG
>JAUXOH010000148.1 GCA_030682505.1 Candidatus Didemnitutus sp.
AAACAGGAGCGCGGTTGCCGCGATGGCCGTGGCCGCCGCGAGCCACGGAAGCAGTCGCTCGGGTTGGAGTTCGAAAGCCGGCAGGGTGTGCGTTCCGGATGAACGACGCCAACTCAGGATAATCCCGGCCAAGAAAATCCCCCCCGCCAGTCCGGCACCAATTCGAGCATGTGATTGGACGGTGCGCACCAACGTGCCGATCAGATCGGTGGGGTTTGCCGGATTGACCGAGGCAGGCAAGAGGGCGCGGAAGTCCGGTTGGTCGAGCAGGCGCGTGACTTGTTCGATATCCTGGTAGAGCACCCAACGAGTGTTTGGTTGTTCGAGGAGTGTGCGGTCGTGATGGAGCAGATAGGCTTGCAGAGCGTCTCGACGAAGCTGGGCACGCGGTGCGGAGTTCTCGTGGAAATAGGCGGTGTGGCCACCGGTGGAAAGCTGCCACCATCCTGTCAGCACAACTCCGATCCAAGCCAAAGCAAAGAGGAGGGAAGCCGGTCGCCAGCGGCGTGAGGCTGGCGCCACGCGGCAGAGAGCGAGGGAATTAGCCAGCACCAGCACGGCGAGTAATTCACCGTAGCGGGAGACGTAGCCACCGTAGTCCGAGCCGCGGGCGAACGCCAGCGCCCCCGCCTGCCCGATAGCCCAGATTCCAAATGCCAAGACGGTCCGGTCGAAAGGGGTTGAGGCGACGCGTCCTCGCAATTGCAGGGCGAAGATCAGCCACGGAAGATTGAGAATGACTAGGGCCCCCGGCCAGCCGGCCGGCCAACCTAGGAGGTCGAGCAAGGCACGAACGAAATGAAGGGGGGAACCCGCGGTCTGCGCGAAGGCGCCATACGATGGTGCAGTGGCGCGGATGAGCAGAATGATGCCAAGCCCCGCCACAACCAAAACGAGTGGGAACAGGCGCCAGCGGGAGTCGTGCGTTCGCGTCCAGGCTCCCGCTAATACGACGGCCAGCGGTGCCATCCACATGCCGGCGAGGGTGAAAAGTCCGGCCGCTCCTGCCCCCTGCGCCCACCACCAGCGCCGACTGCCTGCGGGATGAGCGAACGATCCCTGCACGTGGAGAAAAAGAAAAAGGAGGGCGAGCGGGAACTGGGATTGGAATCCCCAAGTGATGTTTTCCCACGCATGCGGCAGAACGGATCCGACGACGAACAACATGCTGACTCCCAATGCGGCCGCCGGACTTAGAAGCGAGGACACCCATCGAGTCAGCAGCGCGATGAACGCGGCGTAGAATGCCGCATTGACGGTGGTCTGGACGAGGGGATCCCAGCGCCCAGTCAGCACCACTTCCACCCAGACCAACAGCCGGGTCCACAGCGGCACATGTTCGAAATGCGGGGCGAAGAAATCCGACGGTCGCAGGGTGCCGTTGAGCCACGGCAGCAGAATGTCCGCGGCCTCGATCTTCCACTGATCGTTGATCGCCACCTCGCCCGTATGGAGATGAATCTCATGAAGCCGGGCGGCGAAGACCAACCCGGCGGCGCCGATCGCCCAAAACCAGGAGGACAGCTGCGGGCGCGGAAGCATCAGGCGACTCGGGTGCGGCGTGTCAGTGGACGTTCAAGGCGCTCCAAGCGGTCCAATCCCAAGCGAAGTTGTTCTTCGGCCCCGGCGAAATCCGCAAGCGCAAGTGACCGCCATCGCGGTTGGGCAAGGTGACCTGAAAAAACTGGAGACCACGGTCGCTCATTTTGTTCACGGGATCGAGCGATCGCTCCAATAGGATAATTTCCTCTGTGCCCAGCACCCAGGTGATGTAGAAGTCCGCCCCGTCGGTGATGTTGCCATCGGTGTAGGCTCCCTCGAGGAAACCGAAGGCCCCGGTGCACTTGGTGCTCCCGCGCGGAACATGAAGCGTCATTTCGCTCGGGGCGTGGAAGACCATCACCGGCCGGCCATCGATCGTGCCTTCCGAAAGCGGAGCCTTGACCTCGTAAGTCATGGGGACCACGTCGAACATGAGGAAGAGCCTCTTGTCAGATTGACGGTAGAATTCCCGACCGGCGGTGGATGGCGGCACGGATGAAATCGTGACGGTATACTCATCCTTAAAATAGGGGCGGTCTTCGGGGGCGATTACCAGCGTCAGCGAACGCAGCAGCCGGTCGGCCTTGCCGCCGGAGAACTGCATGTAGCTCATGAGGTCCTCGACCACCGGATTGATGATGAATCCGGTGCGGCCCTGGGGCAGCGGCATCCGGTATTCCGTGATCATGTTGTGGGTGTTCTCGATCCGAAGGATGACAATCGGCAACTTGTAGAACAGGGCGCGCAGTCTCCCCAGCAGGCTGGGGCGGATATCCACGGTTGCCCAGAGGGACTTGTCAGAAAAGTCCTCGGCGAGGAAGGGCTGCCCTGGAACCAGAGTGGCGGTGCGGAGGGGCCGGGGCGCAATGTCGGCGAGGGAAAAGTCGCCCGGCTTCCGCCGCCAGAGCTGGTAACCCCGTTCAGTGTGCACGAATTCGTAACGCTGTACGAGAAGGGAGAGCACTTCCGAGTCATCAAAGACCATCAGTCGACGGTCGATGGACTGGAGCTTGAGCAGGACATATTCGGGCGCGCGGTTCGAGGCATAGAACTTGGCGTTGAGGCGACTGAGATGGGGACGGTAAGCCGAGTAACTCTGAAAGACGGGCCGCGGGTGATAGTTGAACTGGTTGTAGATCACGGCGGCCTGCTCGTAACCCAGGACGTCAATGGTGCTATTGCCGATCACGCCCCGCGTCTGCGGCATGTCGAAGTAGGTGCGCTCTGCCTCGAGCAGTTTCTGATACCGGGTGAGCATGGCGGCGGGATCGAGGAGCTGGGAAACATTGGTGTAGAGCCGCTCTTGGGTGTTGCTGAGGATACCGCGCAGGAGGTGCGGGAGCGCCGCACCCGCACCCGCGATCGAACTAACGACCAACGCAATGAGCAGCAAGCTCTGCCACTTGCGGAAGCGGATGCCGTCGTCGAGCAGCGCGGGGAACGCCGTTGCTGGCAGAAGCACGGCGAAGAAGAAGCCGATCATGTGACCGTCGGCACGGATGAAACCGTGCTTCCAGTTGAGGAAGACGTAGGCTGCGAGCGCCAAAGTGGTCGCGACGGCTCGAGGCCGATCCGGGAGCCCGCGTACGAAGTTCGCAACATAGACTCCAATCAACGCGAGGGTGATCAACCCGATGATCAATCCACTCTCGGGGGTGGGGATGCCCATGGTTTCCTGGTAGCCTTGGCTAATTTCCCACGAATTGTAGAAATAGGCCGGTAAATTGAGTGGATTCTGGCCACACAAGAGCCAGCCGAGCAGAAAACTGCCGGCGAACCAGCTGGCGAGCCAGACGGCGGCCGAATTCCTGCGTCTCCATAGCAACAGGCCGATGGTGCAGCTGATGAAGACGCCTCCCATCATGAGATTGGTGAACTTGAATAGTCCGAGCACGCCCAGAAGGATGCCCAGCAGCGCGGGCAAGAGCCGCCGATCTTCATCACAGCGGCGCAGCAATTCAAAACCGACCAGTGCGATCACCAGCTGCTGGAGCCCGTCTTCGTAGGAGATGCCCAGCAGGAAAAAGAAGGCAAAGTAGGCATAGCGGGTGTAACCCTGCAGGCGCAAGCCTTGGCGGAAGATCAACAGGGTGAAAACCACGGCTTGCAGGCCCTGCCAGATCAGCAGACTGGTGTAGTGTAGGCCGCTGTAAGTCTTGCCCATCAAGAACCCGAGCGGACCATAGGTGAAGACGACATCGGTCCCGAACTGCAGGCCATTCTTGAAGCAATAGGAGAGAACCATCCGCCAAGAGGGATCCAACTCATTGGCCGGAGCCATTGGCAAGGCCACCATCGTCATGGCAATCAAGACGAAAAAAAGCGCACGCGCCGTCCAATCGGCGACGGAAGGTGGGGGGGACGTAGTCGGGTCCGGCTTATTCATGGATGAAGAACGGGTTAGGCTAATTTTTGGAAGGTCGGCGTCTAGCGTGAAATTTCGACAGCCAAGTCGACCCAATACGTCCAGTCAGAGGCCACATCACCGGACGGTCCCGGATTAATGACAAACACAATGCGCGCGCCGTGGAGCGC
>JAUXOH010000150.1 GCA_030682505.1 Candidatus Didemnitutus sp.
GGGACACCACGAACGGGAAGAAGAACGGGCGTTTGTCGAGAACTCGCTCCGAAAACTGAAACGGTCCCTGCACATCGGATCCGCGGATTGGGTAGGCCACTTCCCGTTCGTAGTGGAGTCCCATCGAGGTGCCCAAGAGCAGGACTTCGTCCGCGAGAATCTTGAACCCCTGTTTTTCGTGGGCCAGCCACACTCCTCCGCAGCCCAAGATCAACGCCAAGGCCGCGACATCCGCCCGGGCAGGAACCCAGGCCACGACCTGTTCGCGCAACAAGACCCAAAGGGAGCGAACAAAGAGCGCGAACGCCACAAGCATGATCCAATAGCCGCCTTTCACGACGGCGGGCATCGCCGCTTGGGGACTGAGCAGCCAGCGCCCCACCAACAACACGGCAACCCCGAGCACACCCACCAGCCAGACCTGCCGGTGCCGCATCATCAGCTTCAGAAAAGGCATGACAGAGCCGTCATCGAAAATCACCCGACTGGCAACTCAGGACGTGCAAAAGGATTGTTTACTTGTGGCTAAGCCCCACGCGGTTTCACAAGTGGCGGAACTTTGCAGACACAAAAAAGGCCGCCCCTTGCGAGGCGACCGAAGTTTGATGGATCGAGTCAGCTTAGTTGCTGTACGTGATCGTGCGCGCGCCGGCGACGCCGGTCGCGGTCACAGCCGCGCCTTGATTGAGCACCGTAGCATACGTTTCTTGAGCAACCGTAGCGACGGCCTTGACGTATTGCGTCGGGTTGGTGCCGACAAGGTCGACCGAATTCACCGAGCTGACGCCCTGTTCGAGGAAGTATTGATCCGCGGCAGCGCTCAGCTGGCGAAGATTATTCGTGACGGCTTTGTCCTGCGACGAAGCGCGGACCTTTTGGAAGGCAGGGATCGCCATGGCAGCCAAAAGGCCGATGATGACGACGACGATCATGATTTCGACAAGGGTGAAGCCCTTGGTGGTGCGATTTTGTGTATTCATAGTATATCTGGGTTATTATTAACTGCCCTTAAGGGCACAGGCATCCAATCTGTCTGCCTCGGCCCGATCAAGGGCAAAGCTGTCAACGAATTGTAAACATCCCGCCTTATCGTAGGGTATCCAGCGGCACCACTCGGGCATCTTTCCACAGCAGTTCCAGGCGATACTTATCGCGATTTTCACTCGTAAACAAGTGCACCATAACATCAAACGCATCCACGACGGTCCAGCCACTCCCCTTGCTGGTATCGATCCCGAGGATCTTTACCTTCTCGCCGTCGATCGCCTTTTCCAGCTCAACGCGCAAGGCGCGCAGGTGGGGATCAGAGTTGGCCGTGCCTAGCACGAGGTAGTCGGTGATACTGGAAAGGTCCCCCACGTACAGCACCTGAAGGTTCTCAGCCTTCTTAGAATCCAGTGCCTCGACGATTTTCGTAAGCACCTTCGGATGAATCTGTTTTGAAGATTTAACCAGCTTGGCCGACTTAATTGGCCTAGTCGGTTTAGTCGACTTCTGCGCCGCGCTGGGGGCGACTTTCTTGACGGACTTTCGGGTCGCTGGCTTCTTGGGCGCAGCGGCTTTTTTCGGTTTGCTTGCTTTCATACAGGTGCGGTTCGTCAGCGATAGAGATGGTTGGACTCAATGTAAGCGATAACCTTTTGAGGACAAAAATAGTGAAGCGACAGGCCGCGAGGCACTCGACCCCGGAGTTCGCTGGAACTGATTTCAATCAGATGGCCGTCACAGCGATGCAGGCGAAGCCCCGGGATCTCGACGTGTGGCTTGGTCGGATGTTTCGGGCGCTCCATAAAGATAAAATCGATCAACCGCGCCAATTCCTCGATTTCCTTCCACTTGTGCAGCAAGGGAAGCTGATCACCGCCGATGATCCAATAGAGTTCATCGTTGGGGAACAACGACTTAAAGTGCCGGACTGAATCAATGGTATAACTGATGCCACCTTTTTTCAGTTCGTAGTCAGAAACCTCCATCCGGCCGTCCCATTCCGTGGCCGCATTAAGCATGGTCAGACGAGCTCCGGTGCTCGATTGAACATCTTTCGGTTTCATCGGTGCCTGGGCGGCGGGCACAAGGAAGAGCCGGTCGAGCTGGAATTGCTCAAGCACGTCTTGGGCCGCGATCAAGTGACCGAAGTGCACCGGATCGAAACTGCCTCCGAGGAAACCGATCTTCATGAGCGGAAAATGTGTGCTCAGCCCCTGCGTCCGGAGCAAGGCCATTCCCTCCCGGCCATCCCCTCCCAACCGGGCACCGCAAACTCCACGTCGCAGAATCGATCAGGCACCGGAGATCCTTCGCGTGCAGTCAACGTCCACCGGCCGGGCAATCCGGCCAACCACAGGATTAGCGGGTGTCCACCCGTCGAAGCACCCGGCCGACGCGTATCGCTGTCTGCCGGTCATCCTCAATCGCCACCCTGCCGTTGACGACGACGTAGGGAATTCCGACCGGGTATTGATGCGGGTCAGTGAAAGTGGCGCGGGCATCCCAGTCATCTTATGAACCCCATTTTCGAGACTGAGCACTCATTTTTCGCGTATCATGGCCGAACACGCAGGAAAACGTGCCGTAGGCCCGCGGATGAGGCATCTCGACACCGGGACGGGAGAGCCGGCCATCGGATGCAATCATCGTCTGAAGATACCTCATGATGCACTCGATGTCCCCCTCGTTCCTCGCAGGGAAGAGACAACCCGCTTCTCCGGCAACTTAAGCCTCCCTGATCAGGTCGGTGCCATTGGCCGGCGTTGGCTCAAGGCCGGGTTCCACACATCAATCCCGTAACTTGCGCTCTTCCAGGTCCCGCTTCCAATCCCCTTTGGCGAACTGGACGCGACTGACATCTCCCGCGCCCCGGCCGGTAAGAATCAATTCCGTCACTTCTTCCTTGATGCGGACGCGCGTCGCGGATTCGTCGAACCGCTTCATGAATGCGTCGTCCCCAACGGCGAGGGCCCGCGAAGGGTTGAGCCCCAAAATCCCCGCTTAACTCGCCGCATCAGGATACGGATCGATCATCCCATCCTGCCCGCGGGCGCGCGCCCCATCGACGAGGGAGACATGCGCAGATTGGAAAACAAGTTCAGCCAAGAAACCGTTCAGGGTGGGCCGTTGCATCCTCGCGCACAAAATCAGCAAAGGCATTCTTCAATCGAATCGAAAGCGTCCCGGGGCCGACGCGGAACAAATGCTCGCCGATCGACGCGATGGGAGTGATGTCCTTGGTCGTGGAAAGAAAGAAGGCCTCCTCCATTCTATCGAGGTCCGCCGGCAGCACCGCAGCCTCGCTGGTCTCGACCCCGGCCCGCGGCGCCACGTCGCTCAAGAACTTTCGCCGGGTGATGCCGCCCAAGATCCCCGCGGATAGCGGCGGCATGACCACGCGGCCATCGCGCACGAACGCGATGTTCATCGTCGAAGCCTCCGTGATCTCACCTGCCAAATTGAGCAATACGACCTCATCCGCACCGGCGGCCTTGGCCTCGCGCAGCGCGAGCAGGTTGTTGAGGTAGTTGCCCGTTTTCCACAGCGGATTGAGCGTCGCGGGATGATTGCGTCTAATGTCCGCGGCAATAACCGTCCGCAGTCCCGCCTGCATTTTTTCCTCGCTGACCGGCGGCAGGCTTTGCACCAGAAACACCCAGGTCGGGTGATCAGCGAGGGCGGGATCGAGGCCGATCAGGCCACCACCGCGCGAAACTTGCAGCCGGATGTAGAGTTCGGAGCTTTCCCCGCCGTGCGCCCGGAATGCCGCCACGGTGCGCGTAAGCTCGCGCCATGCCTCGGCCGCGTCGAAGGGCAGGGTCAGATGCAGCGATTTCGCCGAGGCTTCCAATCGCGTCCAGTGTTCGTCGAAGGCGAAGACCGTGTCATGGTAGGTGCGCCAGACCTCATAGACGGCATCGCCGTAGAGAAAGCCGCGGTCGAGCGGCGAAAGGACGGGGTCGGTTGCAGAGTGCAATCGACCGTTGGTGTTGGCTTGGATGTAGTTCATTCGAAATCGGGAACCCCGCTCCCTGCGATAGCAGTTGGTGCCCGGGGTGGGACTCGAACCCACACACCCTTACGGGTCACAGATTTTAAGTCTGTTGCGTATACCATTCCGCCACCCGGGCTCGTCTCGTTCGGAGCCTCGCCATTTTGCCCGCTGACGCCAGCAAAACTTCGCTCCCGGCCACCCCACATGAGCGCGTAATTCAACCGGCCAGCCCGCCTCATTATTCTCCCAACTACCCCTCGTCGCCGTCGCCCTGGCCTCGACACTCGCAAGCCCATGGTCATACCGTTGCGACTCATTCTTTCCGAGCGCGGGTCCCCCCTTTCCCGTTTCTCACCTCCGATCAATTTCATGCAGACACCCGGCTCCCAATTCCGCGCGGCGCTCGCCGCCGAAAGACCCCTGCAAATCGCCGGTGCGATCAACGCCTACGCTGCGCTTCTCGCGCAACGGGTTGGCTTTCGCGCCCTCTATCTCTCCGGGGCCGGGGTCGCCAACCACAGCTACGGCATTCCCGATACCGGCAAAACCGAATTGGCCGATGTGCTCGTGGATGCCCGACGCATCACCCGCCGCGTTGATCTGCCCCTCCTCGTGGATATCGATACCGGCTGGGACGATCCTGCCGCCGCCGTGCGCGC
>JAUXOH010000151.1 GCA_030682505.1 Candidatus Didemnitutus sp.
GAAGGCCCCCACTCCCGGCCTTCAGGCAAAATACCGCGAATCGCTCGCGGAGATCACCACCGCCTTCGAGACGCTGACGCTTGCCGCGGATTCGTCGTCACTGCCGGTGTTAAAGAAGGAGTCAGGAGACAGGAGTCAGGAGACAGGAGGGTCTGCATCGCCGCGGGCCGGATCTCCCGGAGGCGCGTCGCTCGACGACTCACGCACTTCGGCACGTCCACAAGCGACGGCAGGAAAAAAGAAATCCTCCTCGAAGGAATTCGCCCTCGTTGCCGTCATCGCCGTCGCCGTCCTCGGCGCCGGTGGGTGGTTCGTGATGAAGACCCGGACCGAAAACGCGGAGGCGGCCCAGGCGGCCAAGACCGAGGCCGACCGCCTCGCCGCGCTGAAGACCTCCCTGCGCAGCAAGCTCGCCGAGGTGCGCGTGGACTGGGAGGCGCACGAAAGCGACCTGCAGGACGCCGAGCGACGGGCCAACGAGCTCAAATCCGAATTGCGCGGCTTGCGCGAGGCTCCGGCGATGAAGAAAGCCGAGCTTTCCGCGCAGGTCACCGCGCACGAACTTTACGCGAAATGGCTGAAAAGCCACCTCCTGCGCCATCCCGCCAAGCTGGCCCGCGTGCGCGCCGAGGAATTGCTCCAGGCCGGCGCCCCGGATGAAGCTTCCACAGTGATGGGCGAAATCACCGCCGCCCTCAAAGAACTGGCCGAGGACATCACTTACCGGCGCCAATATTTCTTCGAAACCAGCACGAGCTTGCGCCTCCATTCCAAACCCGAGGGCGTGCTCTGGTTGCTAACCGATGCCTACGGCCGCACCCGGGAGGGCACGACCCCCGCCCAGTTGGAAGACCTGCCACTTACCCACCTCGTGACCAGCGGCGTGCCCGTTGCCCCGTTCGGTGGCGTGGAACAGCGCGGTGAGTTGACCACCGGCACGATTTCCGTCCGCTTCTTTCGCCCCGGCTGGCCCGAGGTCGTCAGGAATACGACGGCCCTGCTCGATGACAACCCGGTCCTCGAGGCGGAATTCCCGGAGGGCTCGGTGGACGTCACGTCCCAACCCGCGGGCGTGCCTTTCACGGCCTCCAATGCGCTTGGGTGGAGCGCCACCGGGAAAACCCCGGCAACCCTGCAGGCCGTCCCCCCGGGACCGGTGACCGTCAAACTTTCGCGTCCGGGCTACCAGGATGTATCCGGCGAGGTGAAGGTGGTGGCCGGCAAGTCCACACCCCTCGCCCTCGACCAGCGGACGCAGGAGGTCAGCATCACGGTCGCCGAGTCCAACGTGGCCATCTTCGTCGACGACAAGTCAGTCGGTCCCAAGGCCGCCAGCCTCACGGACCTGCCCCCGGGGGAACACGCCTTGCGGCTCGAGACGAAGGGCTACCGGCCCTACCGGACAAAATTCGTGGTCCGGCAGGAGGGCACGAAGCTCAACCTGTCCTACAGCTTCAACCAGCTCATCGCCGAGACGATCACCTGCACCGCGTGCCAGGGCGCCGGACGCCTCCAGCACCAGCAAACCTGCAACCAGTGCCGGGGCAGCACCAAGGTGGATTGCCCGAGCTGCAAGAATGGCATCGCGGCCTACGACGCCGACGGCAAGTGGATCATGTGCAGCTATTGCAACCGCAAGGGCACCCTCCCTTGCGAATCGTGCACCGGCGGCATCCAACGCTGGCAGACCACCTGCACCACCTGCAGCGGCGACGGCAAGGTCAGCCAGCTGCAGCTGTCGCCGTAGCCGGCTTCGACGGATCGAAGTTGGAGGCGGGACCATCAGTCCCGCGAGGCCTGCTTCGAGAATGCGCCCGACGCATACCCCGGTGCGAGCATCGGTAGCTTTCACCGTACCGCGACCGTTGCCCTCAATCTTTCTTGGGCTTCGCCTTGAAGCGCACGCCGGGGCGGCCGGTGAAGTGTTCGTCCTGGGTCCAAAGTGTCGCTTGGTGCAATCTGGTCGTGGCGTAGATAATGGCATCCGCCAAGGCGAGGCCCTCCTCGTGACCGACGGCTGCTGCCTCCAAGGCCAGATGACTGTCCAAATCAACCACCTTACCCTGCTGCATGACTGCGACCGCCAGCAGGGCCTCATCCTCCCCCCGTTCGCGCAAGACCACCTTGAATACTTCACACAGGCAGATCGTGGGCACGATCAACTTGTCGGTCGCCTCAATCGCCGCCGCAAAGTAACCGGCATTTTTCTCCCCCGCCAGATAGGCGAGCCAGGCGGAGGAATCCACCACGTTCATACCCGGTCGCCGGCGCGGACAAACTTGGTGTCAATCCCCCGGATAAATCCGCGCAGATCGCGGACCTTGGGGACCGGGATGATCTCGATCCGGTTGCGATAGTGAATCACGTGGGCTTTCTCGCCCGAGCGAATGCCCATGGCCTCACGAATGCTCAGGGGAATAACCACCTGATACTTGGGGGATATGGTGACCGTTTCCATGTCGTTAAACGATGTCCCGATCGATCTGGCTGTCAATCCAGGGATCAAAACCGCGCTCAGGCCCGCACGGCGAGCTTCTCGATCTGCGCATACATGGCGGTGAGGTCGGCCTCGGCCTGTTTCGAAAACTCGCGCGCCACCGATTCGCCAGTGCGGCCGTCGGTCGCCGTGACCGTGACGCGACCCGTGCCGTCGTAACCCATCTCAACCGCGACCGGATGCCCGGCCTCGGGCCGGCGGATCGGCCCGAAGGAAAATTGCCCGAGCGTCTCGGGCGGCGTGAAGGGGTCCTTGCGCTGGAGCAGCTCGATCGAGAGCGAGGTCTGGTCGGCCTTCTGGGTGTAGAAGGTCTGCTTGGCCGTCGTCGGCACCGGCACGTTCTTCTCAATCATGGCATGGAAGACCGGCTTGCGCTCCTTGGGGTCGAAGACGCGCAACCCGAGCTCGTTGCTCGTCACCTGCTGCTTGAGCGGCGGGGCGGCGGTTTTCTTCGTGCCGTGGAATTGCTCGGCGAGCAGCGCGGCTCCGTAGGCAATCGAGGCGTGCGGCTGCTCGCGGCGGATGCGCGCCGGCTGCAGCGCGCTCATCTCACGCACCTTGCGCTCGATGCACGGCACGAGACTGGAACCGCCCGTCAGGATCAATTCGTCGATGTCGTCCCACGACAGGCTCTGGCTCTTCAACGCGCGCTCGCAGACTTCCTGACACGCCTCGAGCCAGGGCTCGGCGGCGGTCTCGAACTGCGCCCGGTTGAAAGTCACGCGCAGCGATTTGCCTCCGAGGATCACGGGCTTGCTGACGACGTTGGTGGACGGGGCCGAAAGCGCGATCTTGGTCTGCGTGGCGAACTGCCGCAGCCGCTGCGCGGCCTCGGGATCCTGACGCGGGTCGGACCCAAACTGACCGCGGAACTGGTCGGCGACGATGCCCATGATGAGCTCGTCGAAATTCTTGCCGCCGATGTTGTCCGCGCCCTCCGTGGCGATCGCGTAGAGCCCTTCCGGCGTGGCGCTGAGAATCGTGGCGTCGAGCGTGCCGCCTCCGATGTCGAAGACGAAGATCAGCCGCTCCCCACCCTTGGTGTTCAGCCCGAAGAACGTCGCCGCCGCGAGCGGCTCCTCGACGAGGCCGAGCACGGGAATGCCGGCGAGCCGCCCGGCGTTGACCGTGGCCTGCCGTTGCGCGTCATTGAAATTCGCCGGCACGGTGATGACGGCACCGGTGATCGATTCGCTCAGGGCCGCTTCGGCATCCTCCTTGAGCTTGCGCAGCACCAGGGCCGAGATCGCCTCCGGTGTGTAAGTCTGGCCCAGGTGGTCGGTGAGCAGCGTCTTGTTCGCCTGCCCCATGCTCAGCTTGGCAAACCGGCACATCGGCAAACCCGGTTCCTCCTGCAGCAACTCCTCCAGCAGGTCGCCGACAATCGCTCCGCGCTCGCCGACGTGCACCACCGAGGGCGTCTGAAACCGCTGCGGGTCGCGCCGCGAGGGGATCAGGGTCGGGGTGCCCGTGGAGTTGACGTAACTGATCAGCGAAAACGTGGTGCCTAGATCAATGCCGACGATCATGTGCCCCAAGGACACACGCACTCGGAGGCCCTGCCAAGCAACAAGTTGGCACGTCACAGCTTCCTTACCCACTTTACCTCTCGCCGCGCCACGCCCCCACCGGTCGATTCCCGGAATTTTGCAGGATTTTCACCTCAAGAACGCGGGATTTGCGCCGACGTTCAGGGAACCATGGCAAAAACCACGCGCATTGAGGAGTCGAACGCTTGGCTCGAACAGGATCGTCGCGAGCGCTTTCGCATCGCCGCGACCATCCTCACCTACGGTGGCGCGGTCTTCGCCGGCATGATCATGCTCATTGTCGGGCTCGCTCAAAGCTGAGCGCCACGTCGCATCACTGACCGCGCTCGGAACTTCGGGCGCCCCGGTTCTCCTTTTCCTGCGCCGGGCGATTTTCGCCGCGGCGCTTTTTGTTGCCCGCGCGCGCGTATTCGCTCGTCGACGCCGCGAAGACCTTCGGCCGGCGAATCCTCAAAAGTGCGGCGCAGAAAATCTTCGCGGAGGGTCTGCAAATCTTGCGCCCCCGACTCCACCGAAGCTGGGTCAACGGCGGCGATTTCTCGAATGAAATTTCAGCGACGCTATTACGCGACAGGATGCCGCATTTCGTGGTCGATGTTCACTCAAAGACACCCAATCTGCCGACACTATCGAATCTCGAGCCACCAAAATTCGCGGCCTGCGCTGGTATATTGTCGGCCTGCTGGCGGTTGCCTCAGAGCTTAACTACCTGGACCGGCAAGCCCTCTCGGTCCTCGCCCAGACCATTCAGGACGAACTGGGATTCACGACGATCGAGTATTCCTACATCACCTCGGCCTTCCTCGCGAGCTACACGGTGATGTATCTGGTGAGCGGTCGGCTCGTCGACTGGCTGGGCACGCGCAAATCGTTTCCGCTCTTTGTCGGCGGCTGGTCCCTCGCGACCATGTTGCATTTTTTCGCGCGGACCCCCTTTCAGTTTGCCACGTGCCGCTTCCTGCTGGGCGCCACC
>JAUXOH010000168.1 GCA_030682505.1 Candidatus Didemnitutus sp.
TGTTCTTCGCCCGCAGCCGTTGGGACGGCGCCGCGCTCGTGGCCATCAAGCGACGCTACCAAGCGACGCCGGAGATGTTCTTTCATCGTCTGTCTCAAATCGTGCCGCACTTCTTCGGACTCGAGCAGATGTATTTTGTGCGTTTCGACCACCGGCGCGGCACCCCCGATGTGCGCATCGGCAAGGAGCTGCACTACCAGCGCATGCACGCCTCGCACAGCATCGGCGTGAACGAGCATTACTGCCGCCGCTGGGTCTCGCTGCGTTCGTTGGGGGAAATCGAGCAGCGTCAAGTCCGGTCAGACTCCGTCTCCACCGTCCCCGGCGCCCAGCGTTCGCGCTTTTACGCCACGAACGATGAGTATTTCAGCATCTCTCTCGCGCATCCCCATACGCTTGAATCCGGGATGAACTCCTGCGTCACCCTCGGGTTCCTGGTGAACGACGCGTTAAAGAAATCAATCCAGTTCTGGAACGATCCCGCCCTGCCCGTGCAACTCGTCGGCGACACGTGCGAACGGTGCAGCATCGCCCATTGCGACGAGCGGGTGGTCGCGCCGCTGTTGCACGCCAAGGACGAACGCCGCGAGCGGCAGCTGGCAGCCCTGGCCAAACTCGGGATCTGATGCCTGCATCCGAATGCCTCAACCCACGCACGGCTGCTTGACCGGCCGGGCATTCTGCTGACTGGCCATACAGACGGCGCGGCGATCCGACCCCGCCAGCTGCGGTCGCAGCCATCTCCAAAGCCCAGCGGGGAGTAAAATCAAACGATCCCGCGCTCGACCCACTCGTGCTCGCCGTTGATCACCTGTTGCGCGAGGTCGTAGCCCTGCTGGTCGGCGTTGTGGGAAACGCCGGCAAAGTTCTGCTTGATGCGCAGCATTGCCTGCGCGCGGAAGTCGTCCACGAGGGCAAAGACCTTCGCCTCCGGCTCGCCTTCCTTGAGCAGCTTTTGGGCATAGACACAGGTCGCCGCGATGGCGAACAAGTCGGCGCCGATATCGGCAATCCGACCGAGCAACACCTGGCGCTTCTCGAGATTCACGCCGAAGATCACCATCTGGTGGAAAAGGGTTCGCGCCATCTTGCGGGACCAACCGGCCACCTCGCCAAAATGCGCGGCAAGGTGCGGATGCATATCCACGGGCGTCGAGCCACCGAACGGAAGCCACTGTTTGGGATACCACCAGAGGTAGAAACCGGCGGACTTGAACGCCGAGGCGATCCGCTCGCCCCAAGGGCGCTCGGAGTTCAACGCCGCGCCCGCGATCTTCAGGTGCGGATCGAGCGCTTCGCGCATGATGAACAGTCGCATGATCTCGGAGGAACCCTCGAAGATGGTCGTCACGCGATTGTCGCGCATGAAACGTTCGACCGGATACGGCTTTTCGCCGCGCGCCTTCAGGGACTGGACGTTTTCGTAGCCGCGCCCGCCGCGAATCTGCATGGCGTCGTCCAGACAAATCCACGCCTTCTCCGTCGCCCACAGCTTGCAAATGGCCGCTTCGATCCGGATGTCGGCCCGCTTGTCGCGATCAACCGTGCGCGCGGTCACGATCAGCATCGCCTCCATGGCGAAGGCATGCGCGGCGATGCGGCGGATTTTTTCGGCCACCGCCGCGTGTTCCCCGAGCGGCCGGCCCCATTGGATCCGCTCCTTGCCCCACTCGCGGGCGATCTGCAGCGACACCTTGGCCATGCCGATCGACGACGCGGGAATCGAAAGCCGCCCGGCGTTGAGCGTGGAAAGCGCCACCTTCAGGCCGCGTCCTTCGCCGCCGACAATGTTCGCCTTCGGCACGCGCACGTTGGTGAACCGCATCACGGCGTTGTAGAGCGCGTGCAAACCCATGAATTGACAGTGGTGAACGATCTCGACGCCCGGCGCCTTGGCTTCGACCACGAACGTCGTGATCTGCGTGCGCGGCCGGCCATTGACCACCTTGTCCGGAGTCTTGGCCGCCACGATCAGCAGGCCGGCCTCGGTGCCGTTGGAGCACCACAGCTTTTCGCCGTTGAGCAAAAAATCGTCCCCGTCGGGCGTGGCCTCGGTCTTGAGCCGCGCCGGGTCGGACCCGACCGTGTTCTCGGTGAGCGCAAAGGCCGACAGCTCGCCGCCGGCAACGCGCGGGAGAAACCGCTGCCGCTGCTCCTCGGTGCCAAACAACATGACGGGCTGCCCCACGCCGACGGACTGGTGCACCGAGATGTGCGAAAAGATGTTCATGCAGTGGCTCGCGATGAGCAGGCAGGCGCGACAATAGGTCGTCTGGGAAAAACCGAGACCGCCGTATTTTTGCGGCACCTTGATGCCGTAAACGCCCATTCTTGCCAGCGCCTGCCGCACGCCGACCGGAATCTCCCCCGTGCGGTCGATTTCATCGGCATCGACGCTGGCCTTCAGAAAAGTGGCGAGCTCGGCGAGAAACTGATCGGCGCGCGTCTTCTCGTCGGTGTCGATTTCCGTCACGGGATAGAGCTTGGCGGGGACCCAGTTGCCCATGAACAGGTGGGCCGCGAAGCTGATGTCGTCGTGCGATTCACGGGCGGCTTCCGTGACTTGGAGCGCGGCCCGTTGGCCCTCGCTCATTTTGGACATATCGATGTCCGACTTCGTTTCGTCGTTGATGGAAAGGGGTTTTTTGCTGGAAGGGGACATGGTGCGCGCGACCCGACGGGCCGTGGGTCGGGATTAGTTTGCCCGAAGTTACGCGGCGATCCCGGCCGCCGTCAACCGGAGCGACCATTCGACGTGCACTAACACTTCGCCATCTTTCGGAGTGCGTCCCCGCTAATTTGCGGGAATATCCTTCCGCGCTCGGGTCTCGCGCAAGGTGCCAGCTTGTCCTTCAATCATAAATAGATAGGCTTCTGGCTTCCCCCTCCACCCCCCAACCCAATGACGACTCCCCTGCTTCGCTCCGTTCTTCTCAGCGCCAGCGCCCTCAGTCTCGCTGTCAGCCTGATCGCTCAAACCCCGGTAGTTCCCCAGGTCCAGTTCCCGGCCCCCAGCCCGGCCTCCACGATCAAGCAACGCGT
>JAUXOH010000178.1 GCA_030682505.1 Candidatus Didemnitutus sp.
GAAGGACGCCCACGGCTGGAATATTCTTTTTGAAGGGCCCCGCCCGTATTTCGTGGACTTTGGCTCGATCATAGAGGCCTCGCCCGATGGGGTCTGGCGGGCGGAAGAAGAATTCCGGGAGTATTTTCTCCATCCGCTGGAAATGATGGCAGCGGGACACTGGCGCATTGCGCGGGTATTGCTCCGCGATTTCGAACGGGGGATTTCGTTGCGCGACTGCGAATCAATCGCCCGTCTGGCCTGTCCGCCGCGACCGGAAACGGCGCCGCCGTTCGTTTGGTATCGTGAAAGAATCAGTGGTCTGGATCTCCGCCCGGCATCAACCGCGTGGTCAGCCTATTACGATGGGGCGTTTCCGGCCCTGACGCCCGATTCGAGCTGGACAAAGAAGCACCGCGCCGTCGATGAGCTGTTGCGCGAATTTCGTCCGGCCAGCGTTTTGGATGTAGGTGCAAACCGGGGTTGGTATGCCCAACTGGCGGCGCACCTGGGTTCACGAGTTGTGGCGTTCGACAACGACGAGGTGTGCGTCAACCAGCTATTCGTCGACGTCAGTCGGCGACAATTGGACGTCCAGCCGCTGGTTATGAGCTGTCTGACGCCGACGCCACGCTACGGTCTCGGGGACGGCCTGATGGAATCGGCCGCGGAGCGTCTTTCCTGCGACCTGGTGCTGGCGCTCGCCATGGTGCACCATATGGTCTTCAAGATGCACTTGAATTTTGAACAAATTGCGGCTGGGTTGGCGGTCTATACCGGGAAGGTTTTGATCGTCGAATTTCCTCCGGGCGACGATGTTCACGTGGGTCCGTGGATGACCGATCGGCATCACTGGTATACTTTGGAGAATCTCCAGGTGGCGTTGCGCCGCCACTTCCCGAAGATCAGGCAGGTGGACTCTGACCCGGCTCCTCGTGTCCTGCTGGTTTGTGAGCGGTAGGACGGGCCCGTCGCCAACCGGGCGTTTGATCCAGAGACCGCAGGGACGACCCTATTAGAGCACATCTGCGAAAGCAGGCTTCATCTTGCGGAAGGCAGCGTGGCCGAGGTAGCAGGTGGCGATTCCCACCACGAAAAGATAACCGAGGTGGTTCAGATTGATCGGACGGCCCCAGAGCGCTGCATCCCGAGCCAACTCGATGGCCAGCAGGACGGGATTGAAGCGCATCACTGACCACGCGGCCGGGGAACTGGCCACGATCTTTGCTGCGGGATAGAAGACGGCACTGGCGAACATCAGGGCCATGGTGAGAAACTGCATCATCTGTCCCACGTCCCGGAAAAACACCCCGAGCGCGGAAAAGAACCAGCTGACCCCGAGCATCAAGAGGACAATCGGCAGCATGATCACCGGCAGCCAGAGGGCGGTCGTCGACAGACCCGGACCCACCGTGACAATGCCCAATGTCAAGAGCGCCAGACTGATCATCATGTGGAAAACGGCCCCCAAGACGCTGGCGGCAGGCAAAATTTCCAAGGGGAAGACCACTTTTTTTACAAAATTGGGATTGCCAACGATGATGGTGGGGGAAATTCCGAGCACCTCGGCGACAAAGTGAAACAAGGTGAGCCCAAAAAAGATGCCCAAACCATAGTCCACGCGGGATTCCTGAGGGAGCACGCCGAAAGAACCTCCGAAAATGTAGCCAAAAACGAGCACATAGAGACCGAGCATGAGCAACGGGTTGAGCAAGGACCAGATCAGTCCAAGATGGCTGCCCTTGTGGCGCAATTCCACGTTCCGCAGTGTGAACTGCCACAACAGCTCGCGGTGCTGGAAAAGGTCGGCGGCAAACGGTGCAAGGCGGCGAAACATGGAGCGCAAAAGCTTTGTCCGTGACCTAAACCACGCAAGGAATGTTTTTGCAGTAACCTAATTTGAGGGAATGATTTCCTGATTGCCATCACTGGAGGTTTCCTTCGGCTTGGGCCGACTATTATGAATGCGCGTCATTTTCTGGCTGTGTTGCCCCTCCTAGCATCCGGGTTGTGGGCGGCGTCCCCGCTTACCAACGATCTGGCCCTGCCGGAACGGGTCGTCAGCGGTCTCGATCCAATCCTGATTCAGGCGACCAGCCAGTCGCCCCGCATGCTCAGTCGCGCTCTCGAGTTGGAGATCGCGGAAAACAACCGGATCATGGCGCGGGCCTCAGTGCTTCCCTCGGTGGGGGCGTCCTATCGAAGGTATGAGTCTAAGGATGAGCGCGCCGACGTGGCGGGAACCCTGCCGACGTCGAAAATCTACTATGATATCTCGATCAATCAGCCGCTATTTCATTGGGGAGAACGCCGCAATCTGGCAAAGATAGGGGAGATTCAAAAAAGCATTGCGGCGGGCAATCACGCGGAAGCTTATCGTTTCTTGGTGCAAGAACTTCGCCAGAAATATCTGGACCTGATTGTTCTGCGCCAGCAAGTGAACCGGGAGCGACTTTTTCTCAACTATGCCAAGGGGGAGGTTGCCTTGGGAGAGGACCGTTTGGCGAAGAAAGTAATTTCGGACATGGAAATGTTTCCGATTCGCTTGCGCGGCGAACAAGCCCAGATTGCATTTGAGCGGGCCGAGTTTAACTATGCCCAAACTAAGGATTCATTTGTGCGGCTGACCGGTCTCGATCGACTTGAGGACGCACAGCTTCCAGACGAAATTCCGCGGGTGGGGTACTCGGCGCAGGCGTTT
>JAUXOH010000183.1 GCA_030682505.1 Candidatus Didemnitutus sp.
TGTGCTGCTGGCAAGCGAACGCCGCGACGGCCGCCGCCGCGATGGACCACGAAATCCCTTTGCTCGGGCAACCCTTGGCATCCGTGCTCACCTGGCGCCCCCGCCGTTCTCCCGATGGTTGTCTCTGCGCTGAACCGAGCCGGCAGTATAAATGGCAAGCGGTACTCGAGACCCTGCATTTTGCCCTCGGCCTCCGTCCCGCGTCCTCCCTTTAAGATGAAAACTGAACTCGCGCCCGAAAATCCCACCGCCCAAGACATGCTCAAACCGGAGAAGAACGACCGTTCCGGCGTCGGCGTGCACTATGTCGATGCCTACCTGAAACCCCTGCGCGCGGGCGTCCTCCTGCCGGACGGCGTGAAGTTTTCCGCCAAGCGGCGCGGTCTGAAGGTCACGTTGTCGCTCGGCCTGCAAAAGGGCGAAGGCATCATGCGCCGGCTCGACGTGAGCAAAGACCCCATCGTCATGCTCCGCGCCGCCCTCGACGAGGCCGGGGCCAAGATCGGGGTGAAGCTCTCTCTGGAAAACGGCAAATTCGTGTTGGAAACCACCGCACCCGCTGCGGCGTAAACGTGCGGTGTCTGGCTCGCCGCGCGCCGCGCGAGCTTTTCACCGCATCATGCTTCGCGCCCTTGCGGCGCGCCGCCCATTTCTTTCCTTTCCCTTTCCTTTCTTGAACCCCACGCTCCCCTCACCTCCCGCTGCGTCGACCAATCCCCCCGAAGCCGCCGACCGGCAGCATCGCTGGTTTGTCGGCACGCTTTCCTACACCTCCACCGGCATCGCGATGGTGTTCTTCTGGCTGCTGTGGGGTGACTTTGCGTGGTCCCTGAAGGAGCGCTCGGTGATGTCGATGGTCCAGCTGTTGCTGAAGAAATTCGAGGCCTCTGATCTGCTCACCGGACTGCTCATCGGCACCCTGCCCAACGCGATTGCGGTAATCCTGCAGCCGGTGATCAGCTACCGTTCGGATCGCCACCGCGGTCGATGGGGCCGCCGGTTGCCCTTCCTGATCTGGACGACTCCCATCGCCGCGCTCGGCATGATCGGCCTCGGTTTCAGCCCCCAACTCGCGGCCACTTTGCATGCCACCCTCGGCGCCAGTTCCCCCGGGGTGAATCCGCTCTCGCTGATCCTCTTCGCCGTGTTTTGGACGCTGTTCGAATTCGGCACCCTCGCCGCCAACGTCATCTTCCTCGGCCTGATCAACGATATCGTGCCCGAGGGCTTGCTCGGTCGGTTCTTTGGTCTGTTCCGCGCCATGAGTCTGATCGCGGGCATTGTGTTCAATTACTGGATTTTGGCCGAGGCCGAGGAGCACTACAAAGCGATCTTCATCGGCATCGGCATCATCTATGGCGTCGGCTTCCTGATGATGTGCTTCCGCGTCAAGGAAGGTGAATACCCGCCGCCGAAGGCAAGCGACTCACCGAAACCCGGCAATTTTGCCTTCGCCGCGCGCACCTATCTCCGGGAGTGCTTCTCCAATCCCTACTACGTCTGGGTGTTCATTGGCTACAACCTGTGCTTCGTCGCGCTGGCCCCGATCAATCTCTTCAGCCTCTTTTTCGCCAAGAGCCTGCAGATGAGCATGGGCGATTTCGGCAAGCTGTTCGCCATTACCTACGCCATTTCGCTCACGCTCTCGTATTTCCTCGGCGTGTTGGCGGACCGGTTCCATCCCCTGCGCGTCGGCATCGTGGCCTCGGCCCTCTACGCGATTTTTTCCCTGTGGGGCGGATTTTTCATCACCGACACCCTGACCTTCTCCATCGCCTTCGTGGCGCACGGCGTGCTCTCCGGCGCGTTCCTCACCACCACGGCCTCTTTCGGCCAACGCCTCTTCCCCAGGGCGCGGTTCGCCCAATTCTACTCCGCCCTCATGCTCGTGCAGGCGGCCGGCATCATGGTCGTGCCCCTCATCATCGGCGCCGTCTTGGATTACAGCCATCACAACTATCGCCTCACTTTCGTCGCCTCGGGCATCCTCTCCACCCTCGGGGTGGCGGCCTGTTTGGTGGTGCACAAGCGTTTCATGGCCCTCGGCGGTCCAAAAAACTATCAGGCTCCGGAATAACCCGCCGACCGCTCTGCCGGGGTTGCCGGGGAACCGCCGTTCGCACTCCAGTCCCCGACGGTGGAGGGGAACGTTGCCGCCGTGGCAGAAGCGCACGCCAGCCGTCAAACAACGGCCCATTTCACCGGCGCACGGAGGGCCCAGCGGCCGGTCGCGGGATTTGTCCTTGTTCCCTTTGGGCGCAGCCAGTCATTCTGTCAGGCAATTCCTTTTAGAACCTACCATGACTGAACCCATCCTTGGCGAAGAGATCGATGCCTTGCGCGACACGGTTCGCAAGATGTGCGCGACGGAGCTGGCGCCTCGCGCCGAAAAAATTGACCGCACGAATGAGTCGCCGTCCGACATCTGGCGGAAGTTCGGCGAAATGGGCCTGCTCGGAATAACGGTGCCGGAAGCGTTCGGTGGCACGGGCATGGGCTACCTCGCGCACGTCGTGGCGATGGAGGAAATCTCGCGCGCTTCGGGTGCGGTGGGTCTTTCCTACGGCGCCCACTCCAACCTTTGCGTCAACAATCTCTATCTCAACGGCAACGACGAACAGCGGAAACGTTTTCTGCCGAAATTGTGCGCCGGCAAATTCGTCGGCGCGCTGGCCATGTCGGAAGCGGGCGCGGGCTCGGATGTCGTCAACTCCATGGCCTGCCAGGCGAAGAAAAAGGGCGACCGCTGGATCGCGAACGGGACAAAGATGTGGATCACCAACGGCCCCGAGGCCGACGTGCTCATCGTCTACATGCGCACGGCCCCGAAGGATCAGGGCTCCCGCGCCATGACGGCGTTTTTGGTGGAGAGCGGCATGAAGGGTTTCAAGACCTCCCCGAAGCTGGACAAGCTGGGCATGCGCGGATCAAACACCTGCGAACTGGTCTTCGATGATTGCGAGATCCCGGCGGAAAACGTCCTTGGCGAAGTCAACGGCGGCTCGCGCGTGCTGATGAAGGGCCTCGATACGGAACGCTGCGTGCTGTCCGGCGGACCGCTGGGGATCATGCAGGCCGCCATGGACATCGTGCTGCCCTACGTGCACCAACGAAAGCAATTCGGCTCCGCGATCGGCACTTTCGGCCTGATGCAGGGCAAACTGGCGGACATGTATGTGGCGTTGCAGAGCGCGCGTGCCTTCAGCTACGAGGTGGCCCGGTCGCTCGACCGCGGCCGCGGTCGCGCGGCGCGCAAAGACGCCGCCGCGTGCATTCTCTACGCCTCGGAGTGCGCCGTGAAAGTCGCGCTCGAAGCCATCCAGTGCCTCGGCGGCAACGGCTACATCAACGAATTTCCCACCGGCCGCCTGCTGCGCGATGCCAAACTCTACGACATCGGTGCCGGCACGAATGAGATCCGCCGCGTCCTGATCGGCCGCGAACTTCACTCGGAAAGCACCTGATTCTTGGGACGCGA
>JAUXOH010000187.1 GCA_030682505.1 Candidatus Didemnitutus sp.
GGAGACACGGAGGACACCGAGGAACGGCGAAGGATTTGAAACAGGGGATCCGTGGTCATCCGTGCCATCCGTGGTCAAAACTCTTCTGTCTTCTCCCTCCGACTCTGTGCCCTCTGTGTCTCGGTGGTTCAAAACCCTCCAATCCTGCACCACAGATTTCACGGATCTCACGGATCAATCCCCGCAGGGGTCACAGAGAACACCGAGGAAGATGAACCACGGAGACACGGAGGACACCGAGACTAAGACAGGTAGGTTGCGCGCTCGTCGCGCAACGTGGTGTGGCAAGCACACCACCTACGGGATCACAACGTGGTGTGGCAAGCACACCACCTACGGAATCACAACGTGGTGTGATAAGCACACCACCTACAGCACCGGCCCTCTCAGGTCTTGCGCAACAAAAACGCCCCCGCGCCGTCGTGGCCATCGACCCACGGATACGCATGCCGGTAGCTTTCAAGCTTCCAGCCGCGCCCTTCCTTCACGAAGCGCTGGACGACTTCCTCGTTCTCTTCCGACTCGAGGCTGCACGTGCTGTAAACCATCCGTCCGCCCGGCCGCACCAGACGGGCGGCGGCGCGCAGCAGCGCGAGCTGTTGCGTGGCGTGTTGCGCAAAATCCCCGGGCTGCAACCGCCACTTCACGTCGATGCGGTGGCGCATCACGCCGGTGTTGCTGCAGGGTGAATCCAACAGAACCGCATCGTATTGCTCCGGCAGATTGAATTCCTGGAAGAAACGCGGGCCCGCGCGGCGCAAATCCGCCGGCATGAGCGAAACCTCGATGCCTGCCGGCACGCGATTGAGATTTTCCTTCAACCGCTCGATGCGCGGACCGGGCTCATCGAGCGCGACGATGGTCCCGGCCTTCAGGGACTCATCCACCTGGCTCGTCACGGCGTCGTGCTTCATCGCATCGGCGATCATCAGGCATTTGCCCCCCGGCGCCGCGCACGCATCCAGAATCGCTTCACCGCGCTGCGGGGCCAGCAAATCGAGGGCGAGGCGCGTCGAGGGATCCTGGAGATAGAGCGCCCCTTCCTGGGCCAGCGCGCGCACCTCTTCCCAGTGGCCCGCCTTGATTTCGAAGAATCCGGCCCACTGGGTAGGCGCGAGAAATCCGGGCGGAGTCGTCCCGGTCGCCCGCCAACGCGCATAAACCGGCGCGGGCTGCTGGTTCCATTCCAACAACTGGCGGGTCGTCTCGGCCCCGAAAGCCTTTTCCCAACGCGCGACCAACCAGTCCGGGTGGGCGTAGGTGTCGGCGACCGAGGCGGGCGCTTCGGCCAAGCGGGCGGCCAGTTTGCGCGCCACGGCGTTGATCAATCCCGCCTCCTTGGCGCTGGTGACGGTTTTGGCCCGCTCCACGGCATAATGGACAATCTTGGCGGGCTCGGCGCCCGGCCCCATCATTTCGAAACCCGCGACCAGCAAAACGGCGCGCACTTTCGTCCGCGGCGCGTGCACCATGAGGCCCGCGAGGGCGGATTCCAGCCGGCCGGCCCAGCGGACCACGCCGAAAAAAAGCTGCTGCGCTCGCGCGCGTTCCTGGGCCGGCAGCCCGGGCTTAAGTTGTTCCAACAGCGCATCAACACGCTCTTTGCGCGCGAGCCAGCGCTCCGTGAGCAGCACGGCGGTTTCCCAACCATCGGAACCGGGATGAAGAGGCAGAGGACGAGGCTTTTGAAAACCCTGTTTGACAGGTATGGGCATTACGTCCTCAACTAATCGGTTCACCGACTCGCTACGCAATTATGAATTCAGACGCCGTCACAGCAATCATCGCCAAAACCCCCGCCCTGAAGGCACATAAAGCCAAATTGGAGGCGATGGAGCCCGGCTCCTATTGCATGCATCGCAGCTGGGGTTTTGGTCAAATCAAGTCCTACGACGAATCGTCCCAGAAGCTCCACATCGACTTCAAGGGCAAGAAGTCCCACGCCATGGACCCCGCTTTCTGCGTGAACACGATGGAGGTCCTGCCGGCCAATCATATTCTCTCCCGCAACGAGACCGAACCGGCCAAGATCAAGGAATTGATCGAGGACAACCCGGTGCAATTGGTGATCGATACCCTCACGGCCTATCCGAACCAGGCCGCCAGCGCGATCGAACTCGAAATCACCCTCGCCCAGGTCATCGGGGAAGAAAAATTCAAGCGCTGGTTCTCCGGCGTGAAGAAACAATTGGTCAAGGACCCGCGCATCAGCGTGCCGGCCAAGAAAACCGACGTCTACGTCGTCCGCGAAGAACCGGTTTCTGCGGAAGACGAGATCCTCGAGGCCTTCAATTCCACCCGCTCCGCGCGTCGCCGTATCACGCTGGCCGAGGATCTCCTCGCCGCGTCGATCAAGGAAGACGCCAAGCCCGCCCTGCAAAGCGTGCTCACCGGCCTCATCGAGGCCGTGCGCGACAGCAACCAGATCGATCCCGCCGAGCGCCTTTATGGTGCTTTCGTCCGCGACGAACTCTCCCGCATCCTCGGCCACGGCACCACGGGGCACAACCCGCCCCAAGCGGAGTTGATCAAGGAAATCCGCGGCCTCACCGCGATTGCCGAGAAGATCCCCGTTCACTTCCAGTCCCGCTTCCTGGATCTCGTCAAGGAGACCCACCCGCTCGAGTGGCGTGACATCGTCTTCGCCCTCCTCAAGACCTCGCAGGGCAAGTTCACCACCGAGTGCATCAACTTCCTGATCGAGAACGGGCAAACCGACGAGCTCGCCGCCACACTCGCGCGTTGGAAGACCGAGCAGAATCTGCGCGCCCCCGTCCTCCTCTGGGCGATCAAGAACCGTCACTCGAAGAAATTCTCCAAGCTCCTCCAGCCGCTGGTCACACCCCGGTTGCTCAGCTCGATTTTCTTCGCGATCGATTACGAGGCGCTGCAATCCTCCGGCACCCGACGCATTCCGCTCGGCGAGGTGTTGAGCGACGACCCCGACCTGATCTCCGACCTGCTCGCCACGGCCGACACCGAGACCGCCCGCGATCTCGGCAACACGCTGCTGCTGAACCAAGGCTTCGAGGAACTCACCAAGAAGTCGCTCCTCGCGCGCTTCATCAAGTTGTTCCCCTCTCTCCAATCGCTGGTCGCCGGCGAATCCGAGACCAAGGACGAGCAGCTCTTCGTCTCCCGCTCCAGCTACGAGAAAAAGCGCATCGAATACGAAGAGATCGTTTCCCGCCGCATTCCGGACAACTCGAAGGCCATCGCCGCTGCCCGCGAGCACGGTGACTTGCGCGAAAACTCGGAATTCAAGATGGCGAAGCAGGACCAGTCCGTGCTCATGGGCCAGAAGACCCAGTTGGAGCGCGACCTCGCCCGTGCCCGCATCACCGATTTCGCCGAAGCCACCACCGAGCAGATTTCAGTCGGCACCATCGTCGACTTGCGCGACGTCATCAACGGTCGCGCCGTGCGCTACACCTTGCTCGGCGCGTGGGATTCGGATCCGGACAATCACGTCATCGCCTACAAGACACCACTCGGCCAGGCTCTCCTCGGCAAGAAGACTGGCGAACACGTGAAGATCAAGATCGCGGGCGCCTCGCACGAGTATCAAGTCGCTGGCATCACCCGCTTCGCCGATCCGAAAGTCTAGACTCCGGACCGCGGGTGGTTCGCACCCCACCCCTTTCCAGCCCGCCCATCCGGCGGGCTTTTTTTGCACCAC
The DNA here is from genome assembly GCA_030682505.1 of Candidatus Didemnitutus sp. Taxonomy (GTDB): domain Bacteria; phylum Verrucomicrobiota; class Verrucomicrobiia; order Opitutales; family Opitutaceae; genus Didemnitutus. The sequence goes on from JAUXOH010000187.1 coordinate 3,680, forward strand.
GCCGGAACGGACGGTGTCGCTCGGCGCCGACCAAGTTTCCTCCGGCCGCCCCCGGACCGGTCGCAACCTCCGGGGATGGACCCTTTTCTCGCCTTTGGGTTTGTCACCCTTCGGTAGTCGCGCGAACCTCAACCACCCTCGGATGATTTTAACCGGACTCATCATCGGCTTTGCCATCGCGGTGCCTGTCGGGCCCATTGGCTTCCTCTGCCTGCGTCGCACCTTGATCTATGGCCGCTGGACCGGTCTGGTTTCCGGCCTCGGCGCCGCGACGGCCGACGCGTTTTACGGTCTGGTGGCGGCGCTCGGATTGACAGCGGTCTCCGCCTTCCTGATGCAGATCGAGAACTGGCTGCACTTGGGCGGCGGCCTTTTTCTGCTCTTTCTCGGACTCAAGACCGCCCTCGCCCGACCGCCCGCGGCTGAATCGTCGAGCACGCCGATGCCGCCCAAGCAACGCGGCGCGCTGGCGGCATTTTTTTCGACGTTCGTGCTCACGCTGGCCAGTCCGGCGACCATCCTCGCCTTTGTCGCCATCTTTGCCGGCCTCGGTCTCGGCGCCAAGGTCACCAGTCAC
>JAUXOH010000196.1 GCA_030682505.1 Candidatus Didemnitutus sp.
GAGTGAGGAAAATTTCGCCAAGGCCGGGATCAAGCAACGCGGCTTTCAAATCGCGTGCGAGCGGGCCCAGCGGACCTTTGAACGACTGCACGCGGCGATGGCTTGAGCAACCCGTGGCGCTGGCTCTCTGCTGGGGAGGACAGAAAGGCGCGACCCCGGAGCAGTCGCGCCGTTGCCCGGGTGGACTGAGCCGGAAGATTATTTCACGAATGCAGCAGCGAACTCGTGCACGGGCATCGCCTCGAGTTTCGCGCGGTCGGCGAAGAGCGACATCAACTTCGTGGCCCGCTCTTGGCCAAAGTGCACCGTGAAGGCATCGAGTGCCTTCTGCCGCAGTACGGGAATGCCCTCGGCGCGGCGACGGCGGTGGCCGATGGGGAAGTGGACCTCGACTTTTTCCGTCTTCGTGCCGTCCCTGAAAAAGACTTGGATGGCGTTGGCGATGGAGCGTTTTTCCGGATCGAGGTAGTCCGTCGAGAAGGATTTGTCCTCGGTGACGACCATTTTGGCGCGCAGCGCATCGATCCGCGGATCAGCGGCAACCTTGTCCTCGTAGTGGTCGGCCGTCAGGGAACCAAAGATGAGCCCGATGGCGGCCATGTATTGGAGGCAGTGATCGCGGTCGGCGGGATTGTTGAGCGGGCCGGACTTGTCGATGATACGGATGGCGGACTCGTGCGTGACCATCTCGACGCGTTCGATCTGGTCGAGGCGGTCCTTCACCTGCGGGTGGAGCGTCAGGGCGCATTCGACCGCCGTTTGCGCGTGAAACTCGGCGGGGAAGGAAATTTTGAAGAGAATCTGCTCCATCACGTAGCTGCCCAGCGGACGAGCAAGCTTCAGCGGGTTGCCCTTGAACGAGACGTCCTGGAAGCCCCAAGTCTTGGCGGTCAGGACGGAGGGATAACCCATTTCGCCGGTCATCGCGGTGAGCGCGAGACGGACGGCGCGGCTGGTGGCGTCGCCGGCGGCCCACGATTTGCGCGAGCCGGTGTTGGGTGAGTGGCGGTAGGTGCGGAGCGCGGAGCCGTCGAGCCACGCGTGCGAGATGGCGTTGATGACCTGATCCCGGGTGCCGCCGAGCATGACGGCGGTCACGGCGGTGGAGGCGATGCGGACCAAGATCACGTGATCCAAGCCGACCCGGTTGAAGGAGTTTTCCAGTGCCAGGACGCCTTGCACCTCATGCGCTTTGATCATCGCGGTGAGGACGTCCTTGACGGTGAGCGGCGAGCGCGCGCTGGAACTCGACGGGGCACCGGGGGCTTGGACCTGTGCGGGAGCGTAGGCGTTGAGCGGGGTGTTGAACGCAGCGGGGGTGGTGCCGGCGGCTTGATGGCGCGAGAGCCAGTCCGCGGTGCCGAGGATCGCGCCGAGATTGTCAGACGGATGACCCCACTCGGCGGCGAGCCAAGTATCGTTGAAATCAAGCCAGCGGACGATGGTGCCGATATTGAAGGCGCCTTGGACGGGGTCGAGTTCGTGGCTGGTGCCCGGGACGCGCGTGCCGTGCTGGATCGTGGTGCCGGGAACGACGGGGCCGAGCAGCTTGGTGCAGGCCGGATAGGCCAGGGCCATGATGCCGCACGCGAGCGTGTCGGCGAGGCACCAGCGCGCGGTGTCATAGGCCTCGTCGCTCGAGATTTGCGCGTGGAGCGCGTAATCGGCGAGATCGACGATGAGTTGGTCGGGAGCGGGACGGACGTTGCTGATGTGGGAACCCATGGAAGAAAGGAGGCGGGATTGAAGAGGAGGAGAGAGGAGCGGAGGAAGGGTGAGGCCGGAGGGCAAGCCGTGATGCTGCCTCACGAAAGACGAAAGGTCGCAGCGCGGGCCCGTACCGGATCACATGCGACCGCGGAGATCGATGTTCACGAAAGGACGGTTGGCGGGACCGATGTAGTTGGCGCTGGGACGGATGATTTTGCCATCGAGCCGTTGCTCGATGACGTGAGCGGCCCAACCGGCGGTGCGCGCCATGACGAAGAGCGGGGTGAACATCGCGGTGGGAACGCCCATCTCATGATAGGCGACGGCACTATACCAATCGAGATTGGGGAACATCTTCTTTTCGTTCCACAGCAAGGTCTCAATGCGCTCGGCCACATCGAAGAGCAGGGTGTTGCCCGATTCGGCGCAGAGCGCGCGAGCGATCTCCTTGATGATGGGATTGCGCGGATCGCCAATTGTGTAGACGGGATGGCCGAAGCCGATGACGATTTCCTTGCGGCCGATGCGTTCGCGGATGTCGGCCTCGGCCTGATCGGGAGATTGGTAGCGCTGCTGGATTTCAAACGCCACTTCGTTGGCGCCGCCGTGTTTCGGGCCCCGGAGTGCGCCGATGCCGCCGGTGATGGCGGAGTAGATGTCGGCGCCGGTTCCGGCGATGACGCGGCTGGCAAAGGTGGACGCATTGAACTCGTGTTCAGCGTAAAGAATCAGGGATCGATCAAGCGCATGGACGTGCGACTGGCGCGGCGTGCGCTGGTGAAGCAGCGTCAAGAAGTGGGTGGCAAGATCAGCCGCTTCCGTCTCGGTGGAGATGCGGACGCCGCGGTTGGCGAAGTGATACCAATAAAGCAGAATCGCGGGGAGCACGGCGAGGAGCCGGTCGGCAATGTGTTGCGCTCCGGGCACGTTGTCGGGGGTCGGACCAGATTGGGGCAAAGCTTCCGGCTCGAGGTTGCCGAACATCGAACAGCCCGTGCGGAGGACATCCATCGGGTGCGCGGTGGGAGGGATTTGCTCGAGAACCGTGCGAAGGGCCGCGGGCAGTCCGCGGAACTTGGCGAGCTTGCGGTGATAGCCGGCGAGCTGCGAGCGGAGGGGGAGTTCGCCGTAGACGAGCAGGTAGGCGACTTCCTCGAAGGACGATTGCTGGGCGATCTCGGCGATATCAAAGCCACGATAGTGGAGATCGTTTCCGGTTTGACCCACGGTGCAAATGGCGGTGTTGCCAGCGGGAACGCCGGAAAGCGCGACGGACTTCTTTGCTTTGGGAGCTGGGTTGGAGTCAGGAGTCATGGGAGTTTTTTATCATACGACCAAGTCGGCCGAGGGCACGTCGAGACTTCACTGGCTGGAATCTTTTGCGCCGGCGATTTACTTGGGTGGTTCGTAACCGAGGGTGGTGTAGAGGTCGGAGCGGGTTTGCATGCGACTGACGACGGCTTGCTGGGTGCCGTCGTGGCGAATCGCAGCATACACGTCGCGCGAGGCGGCGGCGGCGGCGCGGGAGGCCGAGAGGGGATAGAGCACCATTGCGATTCCGGCGGAGCGCAGTTCCTCAACGGTGAAATAGGGCGTTTGGCCGAACTCGGTGAGATTGGCGAGAACCGGCACCGGCACTGCGGTGGTGAAAGCGCGATAATCGTCGAGGGTGTGCAGCGCCTCGGCAAAGATCATGTCCGCTCCGGCAGCAAGGTAGGCTTGCGCGCGCTCGATAGCGGCGGGGACGCCTTCGTTGGCGGCGGCATCCGTGCGGGCCATCACCACGAAGTCGCCAGACGGCTTCCCCGCCACCGCGGCCTGGATGCGCGCGACCATCTCGGCTCTTGAAACGAGGTGCTTGCCGGGGAGATGGCCGCAGACCTTGGCGGGAACCTGATCCTCCAGATGCACGGCGGCTACTCCGGCTTCGGCCATGGCGCGCACGGCGGCGGCAGGATCGTCCCAGCCGGTATCGATATCCACGAGGAGGGGCAGATCAACGCGGCGGGTGATGCGTCGGGCATCCACGAGCACATCGGCCAATTCGGTTTTGCCGGTATCGGGAATGCCGTAGCTG
>JAUXOH010000201.1 GCA_030682505.1 Candidatus Didemnitutus sp.
GGCGTCAACAACCCCGAGGGAGCGACCGCCAACAAGAGCCAGACCTCCTACAAGATTCGCGGCTACGTGACCGATGCCGTGTTGCGCGATGGTTTCCGCCGGCAAAATTCCACCGACTCCATCAACATCAGTCGCATCGAAGTGGCTTTTGGCCCGACGGCCCTGCTCTACGGCATTGGCTCATTCGGCGGCATCGTGAACTACATTCCCAAGGCCCCGCTCGACAAGCCCTACACCGAAATCGCCGTGACGGGCGGCAGCCATAATTTCATGCGGGCGACGATCGATACCACCGCCCCCCTCGGTTCCAAGTGGAACCTGGGCTACCGCTTGACCGGCGCGGCCCAATCGACCGAGGCCTATACGGATTTCTACAAGGAGGATCACACCTTCATCTCCCCCGCCTTGAGCTTCAAGCCCACCAAGACGACCCAGATCGACATCGATTTCGAGGCCGGTGAACAAAACCAGAGTGGCGTCGGCTTCCAGCGGGTTCGAGCCATGGCGAATGTCGGGGTCAACAACGACCAAAACGAGCATGTCGACTTCTACACCCTGCCCGGCACCAACCCGCGCACCTTCCGGTGGAGCGGCCCCGACACCTACGTAAACTCGATCTCGACCAACTTCCGGGCCCAAATGTCCCAGCAAATTGGAGCCAACCTCAATTTCCTTCTCGGCTTCAACCGCGCCGGCGCCTCCTTTGAAACCCGCGACGTGCAGGGCAATCTGATTCAAAATCAGGGCCCCGCGGCGTTGCGCAAGACCGTGAATTTTGGCACCCCCGCCCTCAACACCGCGGCGGGCTCCAGCAACCTCAATGTGGTGAGCGGAACGGTGAATGATGTCGTGCTCCAGTATTTCTGGAACGACGCGGAAAGCCGCGTCACCCACGAGCAGGTCCGCGCCGAACTCAACTGGAAGTTCAATATGTTCGAACATTCGAACAAATACCTCAGGATGGAGCACTCCTTCCTCTTGGGGCACTCGCAAGAAAAACAGGTCAACACCTACAGCACGAAAAAAACCCCCGACGGCGCCTGGAACTATAAGTCGCCGCTCGACGCCTCCCCGATCCGCTTCGGCAAGCAGGGTGACGGTTCGAGCGATGTCGCCATGGTGAATTATCAGGACGGCAAGAGCATCGGCTGGGATCAATCGACCTATCTGGTCTATGCCGGCAAATTCCTCGATGACCGCGTGATGGTGGTCTCCGGTGCGCGGGATGACCACAGCGACAATTTTGTCCACTGGCACAACAGCGTCTGGAACGCGTCGACCGATGTCCGCAGCGCCAAGGCCGAGGAACGCACCTATCAAAATGGAATCAGCGTGGCGATCACCCGGAACGTCTCCGTCTTCGCCCTGCGGGCCGAGGGGGTGCAACCCAACTTCAGCGGCACCAAGGACACGACGGGAAATCCCATCGGCCCGATTCTCGCGAAGAGCAAGGAATACGGCGTCAAATTCGACCTGCTCGACGGCAAGCTTTCGGGCGCGTTCAGCAAGTTCAAGATCGAGCGCACCGGAACCCCGCTCAACTACTGGTGGGCACCGACGAGCAACAACATCCAGTTCAACCCGGCCAAGGATATCGTCTACAATGTCTCGAACTTTTCCCCCGATGCGGCCCCCGGCGGCAGCAACGGCGGAAACGGCGCGGCCAATTCCGCCCTCTCCCAATGGAACGCCGGTGTCACCGCCGGGGCGATTTATCAGAAGAACGGCGGGTGGTATGTCAACGCCACCAAGGCCACGGGCGCCGCTTACCTTGACGCCGTTTTCAACAAGACCAAGGAACTCGGCATGAGCTGGCCAGGCTGGCTGTATATCTACGACGGCGAGACCAACAACGCCTGGAACGACATCGCCGCCTCCAAGGGCCAGTCAGTGATCGGCACCGACGAGGCTTCGGGTTGGAGCGTCGAACTCGTCTACAGCCCGAACAACAACTTCCAGGTGGTGGGCAATTATTCGCATACCGAGAAGATCATCACCTCCGCCGGCAAATTCGCGAAGTATCCCTATCCCCAGGATCGCTGGGCCGTCTGGTATTTCCCGAACACCGACTGGGGTCTGACCGGCAAGCCCCTGGCCACGGTCTATAAGGACTCGGCTGACACCTCCACCTGGACCGGCATCGGCTACGGCACCGGAGAAAAGCAGGATGACACCCCGGAGCACGTCTACACCGTTTGGGGCAACTACAAGTTCACGGACGGCCGCGCGAAAGGACTGACGATCGGCCTCGGCAGCACCTACGAGTCGCCCCGCGAATACCAATCCGGCATCACCCACGGGGGCGGCCAGCGCGTCACCGACAAGAACGGCAACCTCGTGATCCTCCGGACCGACAGCCGCCTCAACGTCAACGCCATGGCGCGCTACGACTTCACGCTCTTCAAGCGCAACTCCAGCCTGCAGCTCAACATCAACAACCTGCTCGACGATCGTGAGCTGTATGGGTTGATCTACGCGCAACCCCGCACCATTCACCTCGAATTCAACACGAAATTCTAAGGAGCAGGGTTTGAGTTGAAGCTCTTCCGCGCGCGCATCCAGACTCTTGGTTGCGCGCGTTTTTTTCCACCACTGCAATGAAGTCCCTCACCCCAATCCTCCGCACCGCCCTCGCCTTTCTGGCCCCCGTGATCGCCACCGCTACCACTTGGACTGCCGTTGAAACCTCCCGGGACACCGGACGTCTCCTCGCCCCGATCGAGCCGCCCGCATCCGGCGACGACACCGCCGATCCGCTCACGCTTGATCCGACCAGGCGATTTCAGGAAATCATCGGCTTCGGCGGCGCCCTGACGGAATCATCCGCCTGGGTGTTGGCCCAGCTGTCTCCCGAGAAGCGCCTCGAAGTCATTCGACGCTACTACGATCCCGTGGAAGGCATCGGCTACACGCTCGCCCGCACCCACATCAACAGCTGCGATTTTTCGCTGCACATGTGGGCCTTGGACGAGACTCCCGGCGACTACGACCTGCGCGACTTCACCCTCGAACCCATGCGTCGGTGGCTCATGCCGCTCCTGCACGATGCGGCGACGATCACCGGCCCCGGCTTTAAGCTCGTCGCCTCGCCGTGGAGCCCACCGGCGTGGATGAAGACCAATTTCCGCATGGACGACGGCGGTTCCCTCCGGCCCGAATACCGGCCGTCTTGGGCCAACTACTACGTCAAGTTTGTCGAGGCGATGCGCCGCGAGGAGAACCTGAATGTCTGGGCCCTGACCGTGCAGAATGAACCCCAGGCCAAACAGGTCTGGGAATCCTGCCTCTACACGCCGGAACAGGAGCGCGATTTTGTGCGCGACCACCTCGGCCCCGCCCTGGCCAAGGCCGGCCTCACCGACGTGAAACTCATCGCGCACGATCACAACCGCGACATTCTCGAGGCCCACGCCGACGCCACGCTCGGCGATCCCGCCGCGGCGAAATACGTCTGGGGCTTGGGTCTGCACTGGTATGTGAGCAACGACTTCGCGGTTTCGTCCCGGGTACACGCGAAGTATCCCGACAAGCCGATCCTGTTCACCGAAGGCTGCTGGGAAGGGGGAGAAAACCTCGGTCGGTGGGAACACGGTGAGGGCTATGCCCGCCAGATGATCGGCGACCTTTCCAACTGGGTTGCCGGTTACATCGATTGGAACATCGTGCTCGACCAGCGAGGCGGCCCCAACCATGTCGGCAATTTCTGCGACGCCCCCGTGCTCGTCGATACCAACACCAAGGAGATTCGTTACACGCCCGCGTTCTACTACATCGCCCATTTCAGCAAATTCGTGTCGCCCGGGGCGCACCGCATTGCCTCGTCCGCCGGTCCGGCGGGCCTGCAATCCATCGCCTTCGTCAATCCCGACGGATCCCTGGTCGCGATCGTGCTCAACGACACGGAATCAGCCGTTTCGTTTACGCTCTCCGCTCCCGGCCGGTTGCAGGCCTGCTCGATTCCGGCCCGCGCCATCCAAACCTACCACGCCCGCGCCAACTAATTTGCCCATGCCCCGCCTCCTGTTTTTGCTCCTCGGTTTCCTTCAACCCGCCACCGTGGCGTTGGCCGGCCCGGCCGAGGCACCGCCGTGGACCATGGTCTGGAGCGATGAGTTTGAGGTGGACGGCGCACCCGATCCCGGCCGCTGGAGTTACGACGTGGGCGGACACGGGTGGGGCAACAAGGAACTGCAGTTTTACACCGACGATCGGCGCGAGAATGCCCGCGTGGAGGCCGGCCACCTGATCATTGAGGCCCACCGGGAGCCTTGGGAGAATTCGGCTTACACGTCGGCGCGCTTGGTCACGAAGGGGAAGGGCGACTGGACCCACGGCCGCTTTGAGATCCGCGCCCGGCTGCCTGATGGTCGGGGCACGTGGCCCGCGATCTGGATGCTGCCCACCACCTGGGATCTGGGCGACGGCAAGTGGCCCGACAATGGCGAGATCGACATCATGGAGCATGTCGGCCATGACCTCCATCGGGTGCATGCCTCCACGCACACGCAGAAGAACCAGTGGAAAAACAACACGCAGCGCACCGCCGCGGTGACCGTGCCGGACGCGACCACCGCTTTTCACACCTACGCCTTGGAGTGGGACGAAAACGAGATCCGCATGTTCGTCGACGACCGGCACTACTTCACCTCGCGGAAGGAAGGCGCCGACTGGACGGCGTGGCCGTTCTTTCGTGATTTCCACCTCGTCTTGAACGTGGCCGTGGGCGGCGATTGGGGTGCGATCAAGGGCATCGACACCGACGCCTTTCCCCAACGCCTTGTCGTGGATTACGTGCGCGTCTACCGCGCCGGGCTGCGCTGAGCCGCAACCTCTTTTCCCGCCTGCTCCGAGGTATCCCTTTCCCCGAAAACCGACCCCATGCACCCCGTCACCTCCCGCCTCAGCTTCAAGGAAAAATTCGCCTACGGCCTCGGCGACACCGCTTCGAATTTCTTTTTTCAGACCTTCAACATCTTCCTGATCTATTACTACACAGATGTCTTCGGCCTCGCGGCGGGCGCGGTCGGCACGATGTTCATCTTCACCCGGATCTTTGACGCCGTCACCGATCCCCTGATGGGCATGGTGGCCGACCGGACGAAGACGCGCTGGGGCAAGTTCCGCCCCTACCTTTTGTGGCTCGCTGTGCCCTACGGGGCGCTCGGCTATGTGATGTTCATGAACCCGGAGCTGTCACCCACCGGCAAACTGGTTTTCGCCTATGTCACCTACTCGGCCATGATGCTGGCCTATACGGCGATCAACATCCCGTATTCCGCCCTGATGGGGGTGATGTCGCCGTCGTCGGCCGAGCGCACGTCGCTCGCGACCTATCGGTTCGTCTGTGCGTTTGGCGGCGGCCTGTTGGTTGCCAGCACAGTCACGCCGCTGAAAAATCTGCTGGGTGGCGGCAGCGAGGTGGCGGGCTTCCAGTGGACGATGGCGATCTTCGCCGTGCTCTCGATTGCGCTGTTTCTTTTCACCTTCGCCTCCACCCGGGAGCGGGTGGTGGCCGCGGGCGACGCCACGAGCAATCTGCGGCAGGACCTCGGTTTCCTGTTCCGCAACCGCGCGTGGGTGGTACTCTTCTTCGTCGCGATCTTCACGCTCACGAACGTCGCCGTGCGCAACGGCGTGACGGTGTATTTCTTCAAATACGTCGTGGGGGACGATGGGAGCAAGGTCTTCCTGTTTTTCGACCAGACGGCGCTGTTCATGACCTCGGGGATGCTCGCCATGATCGCGGGCGTGGCTTGCACGCAGTTTTTCACGAAACGCTGGGGCAAACGGGAGCTGATGATCGTGCTGAGTTTGCTCAACGCCCTTTCCATGCTGGCCTTCTATTTTGTGCCGCGCGACCAGATCGGATTGATGTATGCGATCAACATCGTCGGGACGTTCATCGTGGGACCAACCCCGGCGATCGTCTGGGCCATGTATGCCGATGCGGCTGATTACGGGGAATGGAAATTCCAGCGGCGCACGACGGCGTTGGTGTTTTCCGCCGCCCAGTTCGGGCAGAAGATGGGTCTCGCGATCGGCGGTTCGGTCGCGGGCTGGTGCCTGGCCTATTTCGGCTACGTCGCGAATGTCGCGCAGACCGAACGATCGCTGTTTGGCATCCGCCTGTTGTTCACCGCCGCCCCGGCGACGTTCGCGATCCTCAGTGTGGTGGCGATGCTGCTCTATCCCCTCCGCGAGGCGCTGGTCAAACAGATCGAGCGCGAGCTGGCCGAGCGCAATCAGGCGTCCGCCTGAGAGTAACAAACCAAAAAACAGGCCACCATCGGCGACCGCGTTTCTGTTGAGTGTGGCGGACGGACGACAACCCCTGTTGTCTTCGTCTCGCGCGCTTAGAATGGATAAAAATGTTCCTGCTGCCAGCCGAGGAGGGCCTTGAGGCGGGCATTGGAAACAAGGCTCTGACGGTCAGCGAGGGGGCGTTTGAGGGTTTTCACTC
>JAUXOH010000204.1 GCA_030682505.1 Candidatus Didemnitutus sp.
CGTGCAAAGCGTCGATTTTCAGCATCCGGAGCACGCGGAGTCCCGCGACTTCTTCGTGGTCAACGCGCCGGACTGGGTGAACATCGTGGCCTTGACGCCGCAACATGAGCTGGTGTTGGTGCGCCAGTTTCGTTTCGGCACGAATGATATTTCCCTGGAGACGCCCGGTGGCGTGATTGATCTGGGCGAGGCACCCGTGGCGGCCGCGGTGCGCGAACTGCGCGAGGAGACGGGTTATGTCGGCACCAGCGCGCGCTTGCTCGGCGCGGTGCACCCGAATCCGGCCATGCAGTCGAACCGGTGTCATCTCGTGTTGATCGAGGGCGCGGTCCGCAGCGCGGAGGTGGAATGGGATCGCGACGAGGAATTTGAAATCCTCGCCGTGCCGGTCGACGAGGCTTACGCGAGCGCCTTTCGGGGCGAGATCACCCACGCCATGGTGTTGGATTCGTTGCTGCTGCTGCTGCCGCACTGGGAAAAGATCAAAGCCCGGTGATCATTGTGCCGCACCGTCGCATGGGGTCAGGTCAGGCCGGCCATTTGACATTGGTCGGCGGGCGGATTTAATCGGCAGGTCTCATGGAAAGCGCCGTCTCCACGCCCGCGTTCGCCAATTCGCCCGTCTCGCTGGGCGTTGCGAATGGCACACGCCTGCCCGCGGCGCTCGAGTCGGAGATCCGGGCGATCTACGGACGCAGTCCGCTTTATGCGAAGCGTTTCCCCCTGCATGGCGAAGATTTGCAGTGGTCCTGTTCTCGCGAGATTCCGGTCTTGACCAAGCAGGAGATTGTGCAGCACGGGCACACGGAGTTTTTTGCCGACTACGCGGAAATCGAGCGTGGATTTGTGGAGAAGAAGTTCGAATACGAACACACTTCCGGCACCACCAGCGGGCCGATGACCGTAGTGATGGAGGACGGTTGGTGGAATGAGCAGACGCGCCGCGCCTATCTCGCGCATCCGCAGCTGGCCCAATACGTCGACCGGCCCTACCGCAAGTGCGTCCTCGCGCCGATCGGCTGCTCGAGCAACCTGTGCCCCTACGAGGACCATCCGTTTCCGCACCGGTATTTTGACGGCACGGTTTACTTGAATCTTTCCAGCGACCCGTTCGCTTTCCCTGAGGGCGAATGGGAGCGCATCGCGCGCGAATTGCAGGCCGTGAAGCCCGAGGTGCTCGAGGGCGAGCCGATCTACCTGTCGCTCTTGGCGCGGGCATTGAAGAAGCGTCATGTGAGCGTGCCGAGTGTGCGCACCGTCATCCTCACCTACGGCAAAGCCAGTTTGCAGCACAGCCGGCGCCTCACGGAAGTTTTTCCCGGCGCGGCGCAAATCGATCTCTACGGTTCGACCGAGGCCGGTTACCTGTTCGTGGGTGATGCATTCCAGGACAACCTCAGGGTCGTCGAGGACAACGCCTTCATCGAACTTGTGCCGTGGCGAGCGAACGATCCGGATGCATTTCAGGTCTATGTCACGACGCGCGACCGGGTGGCGATGCCGCTGTTGCGCTATCATACCGGCGACATCGTGCGTCGCACCGCGACGGGCTACCGCATTCTCGGCCGCGAGCGGGATCTCTTCACCCGCGCCGACGGCGTGGTCGTGTCGGCCTTTGAAATCGACCACGCGATGCCGGTGGATTTCGCGTGTTGGCATTGGAGTCTGGTGCAGGTCTCCGCGCAACGATGGGAGCTGCAATATGTCGCCGACCACGGGGCGCCGGCGGGTCTGGCCCGGGGCATCGCTCAAGTGTTGGGGGAAGACGCCCGCGTGAGTTTGTTTCGCCGGAAATTCATCCAGCCGGCGGCGAGCGGGAAGTTTTCCCTGTTGAAACCACTGGTTTCGTAGGGCCGTGATCGGTTCACCCAAGCCGGTGAAATAGTCGGCCGAATTCGCTTCTCGCGCAGGTTAGTGAGCCTAATAAGCAGGCGGGTCGCTGGAGGTGTTCCCGCACCAGTCTTTACATCCTAGCATGTCGTTGGTTGGGTGGGGGCCTGTTGGCACTCTACCCCTTCACGCCAGCGAACTGACAAACTTCCGCGATGAACCTCCTCGGCTCGCTCTTCACCTCGTCCATCGGCAGAAAATTTATGATGGCGGCAACCGGCCTCGTGTTGGTCGGTTTCGTCACCGGACACTTGGTCGGCAATCTGCAGCTCTTTCTCCCGCCGGAGAAAATCAATCACTACGGGCACTTGCTCGAGTCGCTTGGTCTGGGCCTTTGGGCCGTCCGCCTCTTCCTGCTCGCCAGTGTCGTCCTCCACATTTGGCTGGCGATCCAGTTGACGCTGGAGAATCGCACCGCTCGCCCGCAAGGCTACGCCGTGGATCATGTGAATCGCGCCACGCTGGCGTCGCGGATCATGGCTCGCACCGGCTTGGTCGTGCTGGCGTTCCTGGTCTTTCACATCGCGCACTACACCGTGCGGGTCTGGCATCCCGAGTGGAGCGAGCCCACCTACTTGTTGCTCGACGGCACCGCGGTGCGCGACGTCTACGCCATGATGGTGCAGGGCTTCAGCAACGTGGGCGTCTCGATCTTCTACATCATCGCGGTGGGGCTCCTGAGTTACCATCTGGCCCACGGCATCGTGAGCATGGTGCAGACGTTCGGATTGAAGAACGAAAACTGGACGCGCTGTCTCGAGCGTCTGGCCCTCGTCTACTGCTGGGTGTATTTCCTCCTCAACGCCGCCATTCCGCTCGCCGTGCTCGGCTATCTGCCGTTCCTCAGCGGCCTGATCCAACGCTAACTTTCTCCCGCCATGGCCAACCTTGATTCCAAGATCCCCTCCGGCCCGCTCGCCGACAAGTGGCGCAAGCACAAGACGGAGATCAAGCTCGTCAATCCTGCCAACAAGCGGAAGTACGAGGTCATCGTGGTCGGTGCCGGCCTCGCCGGTGGCTCCGCGGCCGCAACGCTCGCCGAGCTCGGTTACAAGGTGAAGTGCTTCGTTTTCCACGACAGCCCGCGCCGCGCCCACTCCATCGCCGCCCAGGGCGGCATCAACGCCGCGAAGAACTACCAGAACGACGGCGACAGCGTGCACCGCCTGTTCTACGACACGCTCAAGGGCGGCGACTACCGTGCCCGCGAGGCGAATGTCCATCGGCTGGCCGAGGTCTCGCTCAACATCATCGATCAATGCGTGGCCCAGGGTGTCCCCTTTGCCCGCGAATACGGCGGCCTCCTCGCAAACCGCTCCTTCGGCGGGGCGCAGGTTTCCCGCACGTTCTACGCGCGCGGCCAGACCGGCCAGCAACTGCTCCTCGGTGCCTACAGCGCGCTCTCGCGCATGATCGGCGCAGGCGGCGTGCAGATGCATAACAACTCGGAAATGCTCGACCTCGTCATTGTCGACGGTCACGCGAAGGGCGTCATCATCCGCAACCTGAACACGGGCGAGATCACGCGGCACACGGCCGATGCGGTCATCTTGGCGACCGGTGGTTACGGCAACGTTTTCAATCTTTCCACCTACGCGCGCGGTTCGAACGCCAGTGCGATCTGGCGCGCCTACAAGCGCGGCGCGTGCATGGCCAACCCATGCTACACGCAGATCCATCCGACCTGCATCCCGGTCAGCGGCGAGTATCAGTCAAAACTCACCCTGATGTCCGAGTCGCTCCGCAACGACGGTCGCATCTGGGTGCCGAAGAAAGCCGAGGATCGTCGCAAGGATCCGAACACCGTCCAGGAGGACGACCGCGACTATTTTCTCGAGCGCATGTATCCAAGCTTCGGCAATCTGGCCCCGCGCGACATCGCCTCCCGCGCTGCCAAGCGCGTGTGCGACGAGGGTCGCGGGGCGGGCGAGTCCGGACTCGGCGTCTATCTGGATTTCTCCGATGCGATCAAGCGCCTGAGTGAAAACGGCGTGCGCGAGCGCTACGGCAACCTCTTCGATATCTATCACGAGATCACCAACGAATCGGGCTACCAGACCCCGATGCGCATCTTTCCCGCCGTGCACTACACGATGGGCGGGCTCTGGGTGGACTACAACCTGATGTCCAACATCCCGGGCCTCTTCGTGCTCGGCGAAGCCAACTTCTCCGACCACGGCGCCAACCGCCTCGGCGCATCCGCGCTCATGCAGGGATTGGCGGATGGTTACTTTGTCATTCCCTACACCGTGGGCGATTACCTCGCCGGGCAGAAACCAGGCTCGCGCCCGAAGACCGAGCGGACGGAATTCAAACAGGCGGAAGACAACGTGACCGCGATGACCGCGCGTTTGCTCGCGAACCCGGGCAAGGAACCCGTCAGTCATTTCCACAAGCGGCTCGGGAAGATCATGTGGGACCACTGCGGCATGGCGCGCACCAAGGAAGGCCTCGAGCAGGCGCTGCAGAAGATTCCCGCCTTGCGCGAGGAGTTCTGGGCCAACGTCCGCGTCCCCGGCTCGGCCGACACGCTCAACCAGTCCCTCGAGCAGGCCGGCCGCGTCGCCGACTTCTTCGAGCTCGGCGAGCTCATGTGCCGCGATGCCCTCACGCGCGAGGAGAGCTGCGGCGGACACTTCCGCGAGGAATACCAATACGAGGACGGCGAGTGCCGCCGCGACGACGAGAAATTCGGCCACGTGGCCGCTTGGGAATTCCAAGGCGAGGGCAAGACCCCGCTGCGCAACGTCGAAGCACTCAACTACGAGTTCACCAAGATGAGCGTCCGCTCTTACAAATAAGCCCACGAGGATTTCATCATGGTCGCCGAAACATCTTCCAAGAAACTTTTCTCCGTCACTCTCCGGGTCTGGCGCCAAGCCGGTGCCAATCAGCCGGGCAAGTTCGTCGACTACCCGTGGTCGAACGTGAGCCCCGACATGTCCTTCCTCGAGCTGCT
>JAUXOH010000208.1 GCA_030682505.1 Candidatus Didemnitutus sp.
GTGCCCTACAAGTCTGATGCGACACCCTACCGCGACAGCCTCCGGATGGATACGTTCCAGCATTACCGAGCCGAGGCCCGCGCCGGCGACTGGTGGTGCAAGCTCGACGCGGATGAACTCTACCATGACGATCCGCGCGCCTTTCTCGCCGCAGTCCCGCGTCGGCACCACGTTGTCTGGGGTGTGAATTTCCAATTCTATTTCACCGACGAAGATGCCGCCCGCTGGGAAAAAGACCCGCAGGCCTACCCGCCGCACCAGGCCGCCGAGCAGTCCCTGCGCTACTACCGCTGCGACTACTCCGAGGTCAGGTTTTTCCGCCACCGCCGTCGCCTCGTCTGGAACCACGGTTCCGCGCCGCGACACCTCGGCGTGGTTCATCCGCGCCAAATTCGGTTTCAACACTACCAATATCGCAGTCCCGAGCAGATCAACCTGCGCCTCAAGACCCGCCAGCAAGCGATGGCCAGCGGCTGCGGAACCTTTCAGGGCTACTGCGACGAGACCGATTGGCGGC
The DNA here is from genome assembly GCA_030682505.1 of Candidatus Didemnitutus sp. Lineage (GTDB taxonomy): Bacteria > Verrucomicrobiota > Verrucomicrobiia > Opitutales > Opitutaceae > Didemnitutus. Next base: position 518 of record JAUXOH010000208.1, read on the forward strand.
AGAAGATTGTCCCCGCGACGACGTGCCATTCGATGGATGCAGCCCTTCCACTTCAGATTGAACCAGACCGGTTGCCCGCCCACCTCGAGCGGCCGCTGCAACGCGCAATCAAACAATTCATGCATGGAACCGGTCTCTGGCCCTGAGCATGTCCTCTCCCCTTAGTTGCTCCGTTGTCATCGCCACGCTCGATCGGACCGTGTCCCTCGCGGTCGTGTTGGACTGTCTGCGGCGGCAAACGCGCCCGCCGGTCGAGGTCATCATCGCCGGCGCCGGGGACGTGACCCAATTGCAGGCCCTCGTCGCCGCGACGGCGTCCCCTTTCCCCATCACCGTGCTCGGCAGCGTCGAAAAGAGCTCGGCCCGTCAGCGGAATCTGGCCGCCGCCCAGGCGACGGGTGACGTCATTGCGTTCCTGGATGATGATATCGAATTCGGGCCGGAGCTCTTCGCGCAGGTTCTCGCCGAATTTTCGGGAGCACAACCAAACGCGCGGCCCGCAGCCGTTTCGCCGCGCATTTCAAATGGCGACCGCCGTTCTCCGGGACGATTGGTGCGGGCCTATTTCCGGTTGCAGGCGGGTTACGCTGATCCCGATTACGGTGCGCGCCTCTTCGGTGCGGGCCTCAATTGCTTTCCCGTCTATCAACGCGATGGGCCGGCGCGGCTCGCGGCCGACTGGTTGCCCTCCACCTGCCTGTTCGTGCGCACCGAATTTTTCCGGCGCCACCAGTTTCCTCAATTCACCGGCTACAGCTTTGCCGAAGACGTCCACCTCACCGGACGCATCGCGCGTGAGGCACCGTTGTATTTCCTGCGCGAACCTGTCGTGGTGCATCACTCCCTGCCGAGCGAGTTCAAGTCCGACCTCGCCGCCCTCACGGCGGGCAAGTTGCACAACATGGCGGTGGTCGCCCGCGAGGTGCAGGGCCTCCGCGGCTGGTCGTGGTGGTGGCGCTGGCAGCTGCACCGCCTGTTCATGATCGCCGTGCTTTCGCTGCGCCGAACCCCGGGTTGGACCGCTGAGCTCCGCGGCGTGATCGCCGCCAAACCATGACATTGCCGCCGCCATCGCCCCCGGTCCTGCTGGGCATCACGACGCGCAACCGCGCTCAGATCCTGGGCAAGGCGATCACCTCCGCGCTCGCGCAGGACTATCCGAACCTCCGGGTAGCGGTGGTCGATGACGCCTCGACCGACGAAACGACAGCCCTGCGCGCCCAATTTCCGGACGTCCATTGGCTACGACATGTGACGGTGCAGGGCCTGATGGCCAATCGCAACGAACTCATGCAGCGCGCCGGGTTCAGCTACTTCGTCAGTCTCGACGACGACGCGTGGTTCATGCAGACCGATGAGATCACGCTGGCGATCGATCGCTTGGAAGCCAAGCCCGCCACGGCGGGCATCGCCTTCGACATCCTCTCGCCGGACCGCAGCATTCCCGTCGAACGTGGACCGGCACGGTCGGCCTCGATGTTCATCGGGTGCGGGCACGTGTTGCGCCTCAGTGCGGTGCGAGAGGTCGGCTGGTATGAGCTCAGTCCCGGGACCTATGGTTCCGAAGAAAAGGATCTTTCCCTTCGCTTGGCCGACTTGGGTTACCCGATCGAACTGCTGCCCGGGGTTCATGTGTGGCACGACAAGGCCTGGCAGGATCGCGACTGGTTCCCCCTCCACCGCTCCGGGGTCTGCAATGAGCTGGTGATGACGCTGCGGCGCTGTCCGCTGCCCGACCTGCTGCTCGTGCTGCCACTCAAGGTCGCCAGCTTCGGTTGGTATTGGCTCCGGGCGCCGCGGTTTCTCGCCGCGGGACTGGCCGGACTGGGCGATGCCCTGCGCACCTTCGCGCGCACCTGGGCCACGAGAGCACCGGTGCGCCGCGCAACGTTCTGGCAATTCATCCGCGCCAAAAACTAGCCGACGAACTCATGCGAAGCTGGAGCTATCTTACGAACAGTGCGGTGAAACAATGCCTACGCCGTGGCCAGCATTGTCCCTCGTGCGGCTGTGCCAAGAGCAGCGTGGTCGACCGCAAGTGGCTCGTGACTGCGCTCCGCCGCTGCGCGGATTGCTCCCTGTTGTTCCGCGCGCCCACCACGACGAAGGAGGAGAACCAAAGTTTCTATCAGCAGGACTATCAGGAAGGCTTTACCACCCAATTGCCTTCCGACCGCGAGTTGGCGGCCCTCCTGCAAGCGGGCTTCGCCGGGCATGAGAGAGACTACACCGTTTACCTTGACGTGTTGCAGGCGCTCGCGATTCCTCCGGCTGCACGCCTGCTGGATTTTGGGTGTTCGTGGGGCTACGGCAGCCACCAACTCTCCCAAGCCGGATACACCGTGGACGCGTGCGAGATCTCGCGACCGCGGGCGGACTTCGCCCGGGACAAGCTTGGCGTCAACGTGCGTGAACTCGCCACGCTCCCGGACCGCACGTACGATGTCTTTTTTTCCGCGCACGTGATCGAGCATGTGCCATCCGTGCGGGAGATGATCGACTTGGGACTCCGCTTACTTCGCCCGAACGGGCTTCTGGTGGCTTTCACGCCCAATCAATCGGAAGCGCGCCGCGCCCGCGTTCCCCAACTCTGGCACCGCCAGTGGGGATTCGTTCATCCGCAGTTGCTGGACGAGCGGTTTCTCGACCGATTGCCGCATCCGTCCGTCTTCGGCAGCACGTCACCCTACGCCTTGGACCAGATCCGGTCTTGGAAGGGAGTTGGGAAACAAATGGGAGCGATGGACGGAGACGAATTGCTCCTCGTGATCCGCAAGGAGGCCAGCTGACGATGCGCACCTTGCTCGCCCATCCCGGGACGCAACATGCCCGCCGTTTGGCTTGGGAGTTGGAAAAACGTCACCTTTTGGACTCCTTCTGGACTGGATTCGCGCTGGCCGAAGACGGGGCGTTGGGCCGAAGTGTCTCCCGCTGGCGCACGAGCTGGCCGTTCAAGCAGCTGCAAAATCGCGTCGTGCCCGGCGTGCCGTCCGCCCGCTTGCGTTGCGTGCTAGGGAATGAATTTTTCGCCCTTGCCCGGCTCCGGCTGGGCGCAGATTCGGTCGCCACCCTGCACGCTCGAAACGCATCTTTTCAGCGCGCCATTCCCGCCGCCGCCCTCGAGCGGTCCCAAGCGGTGATTGGTTTCGATACCTCGAGCTGGATCCTCGCGGAGCGGGCGGCCCAGCACCATCGTCCCTTCTTCCT
>JAUXOH010000211.1 GCA_030682505.1 Candidatus Didemnitutus sp.
GACCTCGCCGACGATGTTGGTCGCGGCGACGGTGGTGGCGTTGATGCGTTTCTTGGCCACGAGGGCAATGGTGGCACCGAGGGCATCGGCGTAGGCCGCCGCCATTTTCATGCCGCCGATGTCGGGTGAGCACACCACCAACTTCGGGCTCAGCCGGGTCGCGAGGTGCTGGAAGAAAACCGGGGACGCGAAAAGGTGATCCACCGGAACGTTGAAAAACCCCTGAATCTGCTGGCTGTGCAAATCCATCGTGAGGACGCGCGTGGCCCCGGCGGCGGTGAGTAGATCGGCCACCAACTTGGCGGTGATGGGCACGCGGGGCTGGTCCTTGCGATCCTGACGGGCGTAACCGTAGAAAGGAATGACGGCCGTGATGCGGGCGGCCGATGCACGCTTGGCCGCATCAATCATGATCAACAACTCCATCAAATGATGGTTGGTCGGCGGGCAGGTCGACTGGATGATGTAAACATCCGCGCCCCGGATGTTCTCGTTGATCTTCACGAACGACTCACCATCCGGAAAACAGGTGACCGTCGCTTCCCCTAGCGGCACTCCGATCGACTTGCAGATCTCATCTGCAAGCATGCGATTAGAGGTGCCGGTAAAAATCTTCAGCCGCGTGTCCTTCATTGTACAGCGGCTTAACGACTAATCTGCAGATTCGGAAGTCTTTTTAAGTTCTGCTTCCAGGAAACCGACGCGCTTGAACAATTCCGGGAGTTTCTGCCGCAAAACCTCGATCCGTCGGTCCAACATGTAGGGTCGGGCGGGCGTGCCGTTCAGATAGCTCCCGGGTTCGGTGTCGAATGCAATGCCGGTCTGGCCGCCTGCCTTGGTGCCCTTGCGGACCGTAATATGACCCGCCACCGCGGCTTGGCCGCCCAAGACCACGTAATCCTCCAGCGTGGCACTGCCAGCGATCGCGACTTGGGCGCAAAGAATGCAATGCTTCCCGATCACGACGTTGTGGCCGACCTGCACGAGATTATCGATCTTCGTCCCCTCGCCGATGACCGTGCGGCTGAAGCGCGCCCGATCGATGGTGGAATTGGCACCGATCTCCACATCGTTCTCCACGACCACAATGCCGATTTGCGGCACTTTCTCGTGGCGACCATCGACAAATTCATAGCCAAACCCGTCCGAGCCGATGACGACGCCGGGCTGCAACCGCACGCGATCCCGCAACTCGCAAGCGGCGCCGATGATGCATCCCGCCAAAATCAGACAGTTTTCTCCGATCTGCGCGCCGCGCCCCACCTGAACCGAGGCATGCAACACGGTGCCAGCCCCAATGACCGCTTCCTCTTCGATCACGCAAAGCGGACCGATGGTCGCCCCGGGGGAGATCCGGGCCCCGGGAGCAACAAACGCCGTGGGATGCACGCCAGCGGGGGGCCGGGGCCAAAGCGATTGCTCGATCCGGGCACACACGAGGGCGAGCGCAGCAGAGGGATTCGTCACAAACAGAAAAAACTGATCCGCCTGCGGTTCGCCCTCGTAATCCATCGGTACCAGCACCACCGAAGCCTTGGTCGCCGCCACTTCGGCGCGGTATTTCTTGTTGCCGAGAAAAGAAAGGTCCCCGGCACGCGCGCTCCCGAGTGACGCAATGTCGCGGATGATCGCGGTGGTCGCGCCGGCGGTGCGCTCGGCCGCGACGATGGCGACAAGGTCTTCGGGACGGTAGGCGACGTGCATGGGCACAAAAAAGCCCTGTTCGCGGGAACAGGGCTTGGCAAGATTTCTTAGTTCTTCTTCGGCGCCGTCACGTTCGGAACGGAGAAGGCGGCGGGATTGACCGGGGCGGCCTTGGCCGCGTCAGGTGCAGCGACAACCGGGGGACGATCCTTGTTCACTTCCTTCATGACTTCATCGGTGATGTCGTAACTGGGATCCGAGTGAAGGATGACCGGAATCCCGAAGACGCTGGGACCGGAACGATCCAACACCAGGGTCGCGCCACGGGCGGCCGCAATGTCGTTCACGACCTTCAGGATTTCGCCCATGATCAAGTCGCGGTGAATCTTCGCGCGGGACTGCAGCTGTTGCTGGGTGCTCGACTCGAAACGGCGGCCATCATTCTGCATCCGCTCGATATCATCGCGTTTCTTTTGTGCATCGGCTCCGGCCTTGGCGCGGGCCTGCTCCGTGAGAAGGGTGCTGCGGGCTTCTTCGACAAGACCCTTGAATTCCTCGGCCGCAGCCTGGATGTCCTTGTTCAATTGATCGAGCTGCTCCCGGGCGCGCTGAGCGACTTCGTTGAACTTCACGTTGGCCTCTTCGGTTTGGAAGTGGGTATCGTAAACCTTGGCCATGTCGACGGTCACGATTTTGACAGCCGGTTGGGCATGAAGCAGCGTCACACCGGCGGTCAGGCCGGCCAATGCGAGCAGGGTGCGGAGAATTTTATTCATATGGGTAGGAGGTGAGTGATTTTAGAAGCGGGTGCCAAAGGAGAAATTGAACTGGCTGCCTTTCTTGTTGAAGCGGTCTCCCGTGAGCGGGATACCAAAATCCAAGCTGAGCGGCGCTCCGGCGACGAAGAGACGGAGACCGAAGCCGAAATTGTCGTTATACTCGGCAGGCGAGAAATCATAGGCGTCGCGATTGACGAAACCGCCGTCGTAAAAGAAGGCAAAGCGAATGGGCTTCACGAGATCGAACGAATACTCCGCAGAGAAGAAACCGTAGGTTTCACCGCCCTCGGGTTCGCCAAAGACGTTCTTCGGGCCGACTTCACGGAACTCGAAACCACGCAGCGTTTGCGGACCGCCGAGGAAGTATTGATCGAAGAAGGGCACCGACGAGGAGTCGCCGAAGTTCTGCACCACGCCAGCGCGGGCGATGAGTGCCAGAACCTGCTCCTGGAATTCAAAAACCGGATAAAACTGCGAGCCACGGAACTCCACGCGGTAATAGTTAACGTCACCCGCGAGGGGACCGCCCGCCACCTCGGTGATAAACTCCATGCGATTACCCCGGGTGGTGTTGATGATCTTATCGCGCGTGTCCCGGAGCAGGGAAAAACCGAGCTTGGAGACCGCCGTCTGGCCGGCAATGGATTGAATCGACGCCGGCGCGGAGGGATCGACGTTGTCGATGTCGACCACCTCATAGGTGTAGGTCAACGTGCCCTCGATGAGGCCGAAAAGACGCTTGCGCAAATAGATCTGACCGCCGGCGCGGATTTCCTGATAGAAGGCGCTGTTGAAATCAGAGGTCGTGCGGAAAACCTGGCCACCCAAGGCCAGTTCGCGCTCGAACAGCCACGGTTCCTCAAATGCGAGCACCACTTCACTCGACTGAGAACCGAGCTGCATGCGCAGGCGGAATTTCTGGCCATCGCCTTGGAAGAAGGACTTGCGGTTGAAAAGGTCGAAATTCGACTGCGTGATTTCGGCGAAGATCACGGCCCGCTCGAGCGAGCTGAAACCCGCGCCAAAGGTCAGATTGCCCGTGCGGGCCTCTTTCAGCGCAACGCGCAGATTGCGGCGGCCGGGGATGTTGGTGGACTCCGGGGTGACATTCACGTCTTCGAAGAAGCGGGTGTTTTCGAGGCGCAGCTTCGAGATTTTCATCCGAACGGAGTCGAAGACATCCCCCGGTCCGAGCACGAGTTCGCGCAGCACCACGATGCTCTTGGTCTTGGTATTCCCTTCAATGTTGATCGACTCGACCTGGAATTTGTCGCTCTCGTTGATCTGATACTCGATGTCGATGTTGCCCGTTTGGAGATTGGGAATGCGCACGAGACGGGCGCGGGTGTCGAGATGGCCGTCGCGACCATAAAAATCTTCGATGTTCTCGACGTCCTTATCGAGTTTCGATGGCACGAAGATCATCCCTTTTCGTTGGCGCACGACCAGTCGGAGGTAGTTGGAGGGATGGATCTTGTTCCCCGTAAATGAAATGTCGCCGATGCGATACTGGCGGCCTTCGTTGACGCGAACCGTGATGATCAACTTGCTGGCCGACGGGTAATCAAAAGTGATTTTGTCCTCGGCGATTTCGACGTCGAGGTAGCCCAGTTCGCGATAGGAATCGCGCAATTTCTCCAAATCCTCGTCAAATTCGTCGTTCTTGAAGCGCCCGCCGCCAGTGAGCCAGGAAAAGGGATGCCATTTCTTGGTCTCCATTTCCTTCCGGAGTTTCCGGGGTTTCACATGGTCGTTGCCGATGAAGCGGATGTCGCTGATGCGCACTTTGGCCCCTTCGCGGATCTTGAAGGTCACCGTGCCGAATCCCGTGCTGCGATTGCGATCGATCGCGTAGGTGACCTGCGCCTGATTGTAGCCGTTCTTTTGATAGAGCTCGAAGATCTTCTCCGAATCCTCTTTCACCTGCCGTTCGTCGAGTGAACCGTTGGCGACGGATTTTGCTTCGCGACTCAGGCGGCGGTTCTTATAGGCCTTGTTGCCTTCGAAATTGACCGAAAGGATGCGAAACTTCGGGGTTACCTCCACCACCAGATTCACGATCTGGGTCGGCAGCGTCTCGCGCTTGACCTCGATAAACTCGAACAGGCCGGTCCGGTAAAGGGAACGGATGTCGCGATCGATCAGTGATTCGTCCAACGTGGTGCCCTCACGGAGGGACATGTTTGCCCGCACGACCTGTTCGCTGACGTTGGCCATGCCAACAAACTTCACCGCGATGGCGCCAATTTGATAAGTCGGCTCCGCCGGAGCCGGTTGGGCGAACCCGCCGACCGCACTGGCAAACCAAAGAGTGAAAAGGAAATAAGCCCGAAAAGCCGGGCTAAGGAGTGAAGTTTTCAAAGCGCGTAATTTCTTGAAGGAAAGTTAGTTTCAAATCCCCTACCGGTCCGTTGCGTTGCTTGGCAACGATTAAATCCGCAGCTCCGGCGGCCGTTTGGAAACGTTCGTCGGAATCTTTGGGTCGGGAAAGCATGAGCACCACGTCGGCATCTTGTTCAATGGAGCCGGATTCGCGCAAGTCTGAGAGTCGCGGCGTGCGGTTTTCCTTCTCCGATGAACGGTTGAGCTGGCTTAGTACAATAACGGGGAGATCAAGTTCCTTCGCCATCGCCTTTAATCCACGGGAGACTTCCGCAACCTGCTGTTCGCGCGGGGCGCGCGGGTCGGATCCACTGACCAATTGGAGGTAGTCGACGATGATCAGGCCAAGTTTCCGTCGCGCGTAGATCCGGCGCGCCTTGGCGCGCATTTCCATGATCGTGAGATTGCTCGAATCATCGATCAAAATGGGGGCTTTCTTGAATTCTTCGGCGGTCTTGCCCAGCGCGTTGACCTCCTGGCCGTCGCGGCTGACCAGACCGTCCCGGAGCAGCTTTAGATTCACCCGCGCCCGAGAGCAGAGCATGCGCAACGCGAGCTGCGACGAACTCATTTCGAGCGAAAAAATCAGGCTGGCGACCGGTTCACCCTTCTTGGGCAACGACGCCGCTTCTGCGATATTCAAGGCAAAGCTCGTCTTGCCCATCGAAGGCCGCGCGGCGATGACGATCATTTCCTGCTTCTGGAAGCCAAAGGTCATTTGATCCAAGTCCTTGAAGCCTGACGTCACCCCGGTCAGTTCGCCCTTCTTCATCAGCAACTTGGCGATGACCGTGTTGGCCTCCTTCATGGATTCCTTGATCTCCTGCGCGCTGTCGCTGACGCGGTCCTGCGTGACCCGGAAGAGATCCTGCTCGACCCGGTCGACAAACTCCTCGAGCCCGCCCGTAAAGCTGTAGCATTGCTCGACCGCGCCCGTGGCGGTCTTGATCAGTTCGCGCAGCAAGTGCTTTTCCCGGACCTTCTCGATGAAATAGCCGGCATGCGCGGTGGTCGGGATTCGCCCCGTTACCTGCATCAAATACGGGAAACCTCCGACCGCCTCGATCTGGCGGCGCGTCTTCAGTTCCTCGGCCAGAATCTCCAGCGTCACCGGCGGACTCTTCTGGTAGATATCGACGATTGTTTGGAAAATCAGGCGGTTCGCGGCCGAGAGAAAAGAGTCAGCGCTCACCCGTGCCTCAATGCAGCGGGCAATCGTATCGCTCCCGTCGAGCAAACAGCAGGCGATGACGTGCTGCTCCGCTTCCTCGCTCCAAGGCATTTCCCGGCCACCCGGGTTGCCTTCCGCTTCCGGCCGAAACGCGCTGCGGCGGGAGGCCGGGCGTTCGGGACTGTCTAGTGCGGATTGGGCCATGGGAGGGGACGTTTGTTGCGCTTCGGACTTCGCGGAGCAATCCTCGATTATTGGTATTTTCTACACCGCGCGCTGTGAGCAACTTTCGCTCCGGAATTTCACTCAAAAGCGAAGGAAATCGACCGCGGGGCAGCGGGCAATTCTGGGATGGCTGATGGATCGGAAACCAATCCTCCAATCAGTGGGTGCATCGCTGTTTCCGGGCAGAAAAAAGCCGCGTTGCGCAACGCGGCTTCGCCGATCAAACGATCGCTCGGGACTTAGGCCTGCGCGGGCTCGATTGGGTTCTCGGAGACGACATCGAACGACAGTTCGACGCTGACGTCGGCATGCAACTTGATCTTCACCTCGTGCTTGCCGAGGGTCTTGACCGGTTCGCCGAGGTGGAGGCGGCGCTTCTCGATCTCGATGCCGGCGGCCACGAGCTTCTCGTGGATATGGTTCGTGGTGACGGCTCCGAAGAGCTTGCCGCCCTCGCCCGTTTTTACGGCGATCGCGATGTTGGTCTTGGCCAATTTGGCGGCCATTTCTTGCGCCCCGTTGAGTTCGTTGGCCTCGCGGAGACCGCGAGCCTTTTTCAACGATTCAACCTGCTTGCGGTTGGAAACGGTGAGGGGAACCGCCATGCCCTGGGGCAGGAGGAAATTGCGCGCGTAGCCAGCGCGGACTTTGACCTGATCGCCTTCGGCACCAAGGCCGTCGACCGGTTTGAGGAGTAAAATTTCGCTGTGAGCCATGTTCAGTCTGAGTTGGTTGTTTTCTTGTAAAGGTTGAGCGAGCGACGGCTTAGAAGGGCACGTCTTCGTCGAGGGATTCTTGCTGGGCGGGAGCCGCGGGACGGCTCGCCGGATTGTTGCGGGCGGCGGGCGCGCTGTAGCGCGTCTCACCACCGCCTTCTCCACCAACTGCGGCACCGTCGCTGCGGCCGGAGCCGAGAAACTGGAAATTGTCGCACACAACTTTCATGCGACTGCGTTTTTCCTTGGTCGTCTTGTCTTCCCACTGGTCGAGGCGCAGACGGCCTTCGACGAACAGCGGGCGACCCTTGGTGCAGTACTTGGAGATGTTCTCACCGGCCTTGCCCCAAGCTTCAATGTCAACGTAGGTCACTTCTTCACGGTCCGCACCGGACTCGTCGCGAAACTTGCGGTTCACCGCGAGGCTGAAGGTGCAGATGGCGGTGCCCTTGGGCGTGACCCGGAGTTCCGGATCGCGCGTCAGGTTGCCGATGAGCATGACTTTGTTGAGATTGGCCATGGGGGATGGGCGCGGAGCGCTTTAGGCGTTTTCAACCAGCGCGCGATACACGCTGGAATTGAGGCGGAGGCGTTCGTGGAGCTGGGCGGTCGCTTCGGCGGGGGCCGAGAAGGCGATTTGCACGTAGACGCCGGCAGGGAATTTGTCGTCCGTCACGCGGACGAAATCCCGACGGCCGAGTTGCTCGACGTTGGTGACTTCGCCCTGCACGGCGGCGATTTCGGTCTTCACGCCTTCGATAATCTGGTCGACGGAGTCTTCCTTGCCGCGATTATCGAGGATGAAAGTGGCTTTGTAGTTACGCTTGTTCGGTTTCATTGCGGTCTCTTCGGTTGAGGCGGTTCATCGCGTCAGCGGGACTGCAGGTAAAGAGCAGTTGGGCGCCTTCGACGAAGTGAGTGAGTTTTTGATCGATGATTTGTTGTTCTGAGAGGGAGAATTTTCCTAACACGTAGTCAGCCATGTCCATTCCCGGGGGGCGTTCGCTGGCGATACCGAGCCGGTAGCGGACGAATCCGCTCCCGAGGTGCTCGAGCATACTGGCGATGCCATTGTGGCCGCCGGCAGAGCCGGTGACCGCAATCTTCACCCGGCCCGTGTCGATCGTGAGATCGTCATAGACCACCGCGAGCGACTCGACCGGCAGTTTATGGAAGTCGAGCAACCGGCGCAGGGCGCGGCCACTCTCGTTCATAAAGGTCTGCGGTTTGACGAGCCAACGGGTCTCACCGGGGCGGACATTCCAACGTGCGATTTCGGCTTCGAAGCGCGGCTCGTGTTTCCACGAGAGCCCTTCGACTGCGGCCAGCGCTTCGACCACGGTAAAGCCGAGGTTGTGACGCGTGCCAGCGTATTTCGCACCAGGATTGCCCAGTCCAGCGAGGAGCGTGACGGACATGACTCAAAGAACGTGCTAAAACGCGGGGCGTCACCGGGGCGACGCACCGCGGAAAATGAATTACTTCTTGGCCGGAGCGGCGGGTTTCGCGCCGGCGGCGGGCTTGGCACCAGCCGCAGCCTTCGGATCGGCAGCCGGGGCGGCGGCCTTCCCATCGGCGGCGGGAGCCGCACCAGCGACAGGGGCAGCGGCGCCATCCGCCGGAACAGCAGCCGCGGCATCGGTAGCCGGAGTGGAAGCGGCTTCTTCTGCAGCGGGAGCGACGCAGAGCACCACCACTTGGCCCGGGGAATCGAGGAACTCGACCCCTGCAATTGGCTTCAACTCACTGACGTGGATCGCGTGACCCACGGCCAGTTCGGCGACATCAACCTCAAGATAGCCCGGCAGGTCTTTGGGAAAGCAACGCACGCGAAGGCGGTGCGACGCTGTGTCTAAAGTGCCACCTTCGTTCTTCACGCCGGTGGACTCGCCAACGAGTTGAACGGCGACATTGATCACCATCTTCTCGTTTTCCTTCACTTCTTGAAGATCGACGTGCAAATAGCGGTCGGTGATCGGGTCGCGCTGGATTTCCTGGAGAAAGGAAAGAGCGGCGACTCCGGATTCACGTTTCAACGCAACGAGCGCGGCGCGGCCGGCGATTGCTTTGCGAAGTTTGACAAACTCCGGCGCGCTTATCGACAGAGTTTCAGGCTTGGTGTGTTTTCCGTAAAGGATGGCCGGGATCTGATTGGCCTTGCGCAAACGACGTGAGGCGCTGCGACCTGTGCCCGCACGGGAATTGACGGTTAATTCGAATGATTTCATAGATTTCGTTCCCCCTGTGACTCCGGAATTGGAGGCAGGCGTAGTGGAAAAGAGGCGAGAGTTGAATGACCGAGCCTTGGCGAGGCAAACAAATCTTTTGCGCGGTGGCTCAAAAAGCCGCTTTTTGAGGGAGAGTGGTGTTGACAACGCGAAAGCCGAACCTCTTTTTGGCCCTTCCCTGCAAGGGGAGCCACGTTGCCCGGTAGCTCAGTGGCAGAGCAGGTGACTGTTAATCACTTGGTCGTAGGTTCGATCCCTACCCGGGCAGCCACGCCATGCCGTGGTTTCGCACCGAACGAGATTGTGCTTCTGGGAAGTTGACTTGTAAGTAAATAAGGCGCAATGTGATGAGCAAAACAAGTTCGTCGACGCCAGAATATCAGGCCTGCTTCGAATCCATTCGGATGGAGAATCTTGCCATCGAGCAG
>JAUXOH010000212.1 GCA_030682505.1 Candidatus Didemnitutus sp.
CGACTTGCCGAGATGAGCACCGAGATGCACGGCCCAGAAGGTCAGCATGGTGTTGCAAATGAAGACATCGGTGCCGTCCCAAGTCCGGCTCGCGGCGAATTGTTGCAGTGCGGTTGCGAATTCCGCCGGTAATCTTGCGGCCAGCAACGGAGCGACGTCCCAGAGCACAACCTTCAGGCCGGCCGCCTCAAACCGCGACCGCAAGGGTCCATCGACCGGCGAAGCGATGGTGATCTCGACTCCGGGTTGCGCGGCGAGAAAGCGGGCGAGCTCGAAGATAAAGATAGGGGCGCCTTCGAAGTTGAGGTTGTGCGTGACCACCGTGGCGCGGAAGGGTCGGCTGGTCCGGGCGTACCGCTGCTGATAGGGATTGAGCGGGAGGTTGCGGGGCGGGAAGTCGAGTGCGTCGCTGTGAAATGAATCCCGGTGGCTTCCGTGCCGGGCGAGATACGCGACGTGCTCTTGCTCGGCATATGCATTCCCCCGCGTCGCACTGCCGAGGTGGCGCAGCACGGCTTGGGGCGAATAGACGGTGCGGTAACCGGCCGCCGCGGCGCGCAGGCAGTAGTCGACGTCGTTGTAGGCGACGGCAAGTTCGGCTTCATCGAAACCCTGGAGTTGACGGTAAAGGTCGGTGCGCGTGAGCAGGCACGCTCCGGTGACGGCGGCGACATTTCGGGCGGCGTGAGGGAGAAAAAGGTAACCGAGATCGTCCGCGGGGTCTCTTTCAAAGAGCACATGCGGCAGACCGTCTTCGCGGCCGATGGAAATGCCGGCATGGTTGAGCGTGCCGTCGGGATAGAGCAACTTGGCTCCCGCCACACCGACGCCGGGGATGGACAACCAACCGGCGAGGTCCTCCAGCCAGCCTGGGGCGAGCGCTTCCACGTCGTTGTTGAGGTGCAACACCAAAGGGGTGACGGCGGCGGCCGTGCCGAGGTTGACCAGACGCGAGTAGTTGAACCCGCCCGGCGTGGCCGGGCCACGGATGACTTGGCAACGGAGATCGGTGCGGGCGGACAGGGAGGCGAGGAACGCGAGCGCGTCCGGATCGGTGGAGTTGTCGTCGACCACGACCACGTTCACGAACTCACGCGGCGTGGTGCGCGCCAGCGAGTCGAGGCAAGTGCGCAGCAGATCCGGCCGGTCCTTGGTGGGTACGACGATGGTGACCGGATTCTCGCGCAGGAGGTTCGCATCCCACCTCAATTGATGAAGGCAGAGCGCGTAGTGTTTGGCAAAATCCGGCAGGATCGGTTCCGCGCGGAGGCGACGCCGGGCGACCGCCTCGGCAATCCCTCTGCGCGCCGCCTCAAAAAGATAACCCTTCTGATCGCCGCGGGTCGCGGTGCTCTCGGCGTGCGCGCGCCAATGATATCCGATGTAGGGCACGTGCACGACGTCCGCGGCATCAATCAATTCCCAGCAGCGGAGAAACAGATCGATGTCCTGGGCGCCGTTGAATTCCGGTCGCAACCGGCCGGCTCTCTCCACCAGCTCGCGGCGGATGACGGTGAGATGATGGGTGTAGTTGTGCGTGATCGCCATTTCCGGACTCCAGTCCCCCTTGAACTGCGGGTCGAAGCGTCGGCCGGTGTCGTCGATCTTGTCCTCGTCGGTGTAGAGGTAGCCGGCCGTCGGTCGCCGGGCGATGGCCTGCGCGACCTGGAGCAGCGCATCCGGCGGCAACAGATCGTCGTGATCGACCAGCGCGACAAATTCACCGGTGGCGATTTCGAGCGCCGAATTGGTAGCGCGGGCGATGTGGCCGTTTTCCGACCGGAAGACGGGCTTGATGCGGGGATCGGACTTGGCGGCTTCCTCCAGAATCCGACGAACATGGGGTTGGGGCGAGGCGTCGTCGGCGAGGCAAAGTTCCCAGCGCGGGTAGAGCTGGGCGCGGAGGCAGTCCAGCAACTCGCGCAGGTATTTCTCGGGAGTGTTGTAGGCAGGGACAACGACGCTGATAAGCGGTCCGCCGGCCGCGGTAAGGGCGGCCGCGTCCGTCGCAAGGACAGTGCGGAGCCGGGGAGTGAGGCGATTGTGCCAGCACCATCGGGTGTAGGGATCCTGGTCACGGCGGCGGACTATCTCCTGCGGTATTTTTTTGGGCTCGCCTCGCCCGAGGGTCGCAGCGAGGTGGTCCTTCAGCCGGATGATTTCGCCGCGCGCTTCGGGCCAGCTGTCGAAGGCATAGCGGCCGAGCAGCACACCGCGGAGCAATGCGGCGAGCACCTTGTAGAAGTAGAACGGTTGGTAAACCGGAACCGGGCCGGAGTGCTCGTCGCGCCGATCGAGGAACATGCGGCGAGCGAAGGCAAGCGGCCGCGTGCCGTCGCCGGTCTCGGCAAAAATCTTTAGATTGGCCGGGTTGGGGGTGTCCGGGCGGATGTCGATGAGCCCGTAGTAACCGGACTTGAGCGCGTTGGCGTGGTCGGTGCGATGGGCGGCGACATCAGGGCGGTCCTTCGGGAAAACGAGTCGGTTTTCCGTCAGGACGCCGGTGGTGGCGCTGAGTTGTGCGATGTGCCGCCCGGCGCCGAAGATCCAGCCGGTGATGCGAAATTTGCCGTAGCCGGCATTGATCCAATAGCCCGGGTTCTCAATGTGCCCGACGAAGCGATCGCCGATGACGACGTCGGTCGTGGGCTGGAGCACCAAGCGGAGCACGGCATCCGCTTCGCGGCAAAGTTCGCTCCATGAGGCGCGATGAAAGTGCCGGTAAAGAAAATGAAGCGTCTGGTGGATGATCGCCGCGCGAAGCAGGCGTTTGGGCTTGGTGGCGCCGGCGGGCAGGGCAGAGGTGTCGAGGGGGGTGCGGAAGAATTCCCGCCACTGGGTGCCGTCGTGGTAGTCGAGGGCGAGTTCCTTCGCTCCCCGCCAAACTTGGACGCGTTGAATGAATCCTGTGCGACGAGCGGCGAGCGTTCCGCCGAATACCTGCTGGGTGTCAGGCCGCTCGAGACCGTAGAGGCCGAGGTAGGGCCGACCGTCGACGCGGGCCCGGAGGTCAACGCAGAGAGCGGTCTCGCCCGGATAGAGCCAGCCGACCACCTCGATTCCGGCCCCCTCGGGCCGCCAATGGGCGGGGCTATCGAGATGGAAATGCGGTGCGGCCGGGTCGGTCATGCAAGGGGCAGAAAATAGGGCTCGGGCTGGATGGCAGTAAAGCCTGTTCCAGCCGCGGCTCGCGGGCAAAATGAGATTGGCAATCCCGGTCGCAGGAAGTTGTCTGCGCACGTTGCCCTCTACCGCTCTCAATCCGCCCGGGCCGGGCCGGGCCGAAGTCGCTCTCACGGTCCTGTTTTTTCTGGCGAGCCTTGCCTTTCACCATTGGGGCTCCGCGGTGGGCTGGCAGAGCAAGAATCTGCCCGGGGGCGAGTTCCGTCAGGCGCAGACCGCGCTCTCCACTTACTTCATTCAACGGGATGACGATTACTCGCTGGCCTACCCGACGCCGGTGCTGGGCAAGCCGTGGTCCATTCCGATGGAATTTCCGCTCTATCAGTGGACGGTGGCGCGGCTGAGTTCCGCGACCGGATGGGATCTGACCAAGACGGGCCGGACCGTCAGCTTGGCCTGTTTCTATCTCACCTTGCCGGCGATTTTCCTGCTGTTGGGCCGTCTTGGCCTCACCGGACTGCAGCGGTTGGTGGTGCTGGGGCTCGTGCTCACCTGTCCGCTCTACATTTATTATGGACGGGCCTTTTTGATTGAAACGATGGCCCTCCTGTTCAGCGCGTGGTTCCTGCTGGCGTTCCTCCGGGCAGTGGAGAACCGGAGTGCGGGGTGGCTTGTGCTGGCCAATCTGTTTGGGGTCGGGGCGGGTCTGGTCAAGGTGACCACGTTCATGCTTTTCCTCATGCCGGCGGGTTTGGTTGCACTCAGCTGGCTGTGGAGCGCGCGTCCGGTTCCGGGGGCTGCGCGGTGGCGGCCCGGCGCGGAACTCGCGGGCTGGATCGCGGCGGCCACCGCGATTCCCTTTGGGGTGACGCTGGGATGGATCCGATTTGCCGACTCCGTGAAGCGCCTCAATCCCAGCGCACGCTTCCTGCAATCGGACAACCTGACGGATTTTAATTTTGGCACGATGGCGAACCGGTTTTCCGCGGAAACCGGACTGCAACATTGGCAGACCATCTCGCAGGCCGTGGTGTGGCCGCCGGTGCTCCTGCTGGGAGCGATTCTGTTTTGGGCTCTCCCAACGAGGCGGCGGTGGCCGGTGTTTTTCTGTCTGGGCTGCTATCTCGCGGTGCTCGCCCTGTTCCCGACCCTGTATGCCCTGCATGAGTATTACGCCGTGGCCAACGCCGTGTTTCTGCTCGTCGCCTTGGGACTCGTGTTCACGGGGTTGTCGGAAACCCGCTGCCCACGCTGGCTGGTCGCCGTCGTGTTGCTCGGCGTTTGGAGTGCACAGACGCAGCTCTATGTGCGGGGTTATTTTCCCCAGCAACGGGGAATCAGCGCGGGCGGCAGCGGGTTGACGGAGGCCTTGCGCCACATCACCGCCCCGAATGAGGTTCTCGTGGTGGCGGGTGACGACTGGAGTTCGATCACGCCCTTTTTTGCCGAGCGTCGTGCATTGATGCTGCGGCGCGGCGTGCAGGACCAAGCGACCGCCCTGGAGGAATCACTCGCGACCCTCGCCGACGAGCAGGTGGGTGCGGTGGTGTTGCAGGGAGCATTGCGGGAGAACAATCAACTGCGCGACCGACTGATCGCCACTTTCGGGCTGCGGCGCAGTCCGGCTTTCACCTGGCGGGAAGCGGAGGTTTTTCTGCCCGAGGAACATTGGCTGCGCGCCAGCCGGCAGATCCAACAGCGGCCCTTTGACGGCGTGAGGCTGGCCGGCGACGGAGGGTTGCCGCCCATCGGCGGGCCCGGCGGCGAGTGGCGGCTGTTGAGTGAACTCGCGCCTGAGGCTCGGCAGAAATTTTCCGCCATGACGCCGCAGCCGGTGGGCTATTATGCCAGTTTCGGGCCCGGACTCGAGTGGCGGGAAAACGAACCTTGGTTCAATGCGCACCCAACAACGCGGCTGCGTTTTCTCCTGCCGGCCGGGCCGCATGTGCTTCGCACTACGGTGGTTTTTTCCGAGGGCGCCTACCGGGGCTCGTTTGGGGCCCATGAACCGCCGACGGATGGCGTGGTGATCCGCCTCCTTGCAGGAGAGGGTTCCGCCCGGCCCCGGGTTCTTTTTGATCGTCTGCTCGACCCCTTTGCCTCGAGCGAAGATCAGGGGGAGCAACACATCGAAGTACCCTTTTTTCTCCCGGAGCCGACGGCGGTCGATTTGTATTTCGGTCCCGGACCGCAGGGGCGTGACACCCGCGACTGGATTTGGCTCCGCGGACCTGTGGTCTTCAACTAGACGAGCGGCTCAGCGAATTTCGATCCGGGCCCAGTACGCCTGGTCGTAGGAGAGGTTTCCCTCCGGTCCTGGTGAAATCGTAAAGACCAGCGGGCCGGAGAATGGTCCACCGTTGTCGTAGGTCAGTTCCTGGGCGCCCCGGTCGGTCGCCCGAATTGCCGGGGTCAAATGACGGCGCAGCAGCGAGCGGCGCAAACCGTTGGGTTGCTGCTCAAAAATTTCCACGACCACCCCGTCGGTGGCTTCAGGCGCGGGCTTGGCAAAGGTTTCGGCCGGGAGTCCGGCAATGGCCGAGAAACCGCGGGCGCTGGGCGGCGGTTGAAAATACAACTCCGACGGTGCGTGGGCATAAAGGACCGGAAGTCCGTCAATCGAACCCAGGCTGACGCCAAACTGGCTCCGGGCCCGAAAGGGCGCGGGGACACACAGGGCCAAGTTCAGACTGCCGGTGTCGGTCTCCTTCGCACTCGCCATCGGCAACTCGCCCGCCGGTGTCACCAGCACCCGCGCGGTAAGGAATTTTCGACCGGCCAGGTGCGTGGCGGCAGAGGCGATGGCATCCAAAGGCAGATAAAGGTCCGCGTTGTCGCTGGAAGCGAACGGACGGGTCGACAGACCGAAGCGCTCGGCCCGCGCGCGCACCAACGTGGCATCCTGCCGGACTTTGTCACCGACGAGCACCATCGCAGCGACGGACCGGGGCGGCAGGCGCGAGACGACGTCATCGAGCACGTTCGGTTCTTGATCGCGTCCGCCCGCGACCATCACCGCGCGACGCTGGGCGTAATAGGGCAAAAGGGGATTCCAATCATCCCCGGAAATGAGCACGACGGCGTCGACCGGGACAGTCTCACGGATGACCGTCGCCAGATCGGGCGGGGGCGGCGCTTCCTTCCAGTAGTAATAATGGTATCCCCGGTCGAAGGCGTGGAGTTGCAGCACCAACATCACTCCCACGATGACCCAGCGGGGTGCGGCGGTGAGCCGGGGGTTGTCCCAGGCCGAGGCCAGCAGCACGCCGGCCGCGCCCGTGAGCAGCAGGGCATTGGCAGAGTAGTAGTAATCGTGGATGTGGTAGAGATTGGCAAAGACGAGCGGCCCGAAAAAGAATCCCGCGAGACAGGTCAGGGCAATCCACCGCGCCCGCGCCGAGGCGAGAGACGCGCACACCAACGAGAGAGCCAGTGCACCTTCGCTCAGGAGGTTTTGGGTGACGTTGGCCAGGAGGTGTTGCCAGAATGAAGGTTCCAGCCGCAGGGCCCAGGGCCCGTAGTTCCAGCGGCGCAGTTCGGTGGAGGCAAGAAACCCGGCGAAGGGATTTGAGTGTTTGAGGGAGTCGCCGTGGGCTATCCACCACAGCGCTCCGCCCAGCGCGAGTGCGACCGGGAGAGCAGCGAACATCGCCGGACGCCCAGCACCGACCCAGGTGAGGACTCCGTCGCGCCGCGAGTCCCGGCGCAGGGCGGCCAGAGCAATGATCGCCGCGGGCACGGCATAGACGGCGAAGGTGGTAATCTTGGTGAGCGCTGCGAGCACCGCGAAGATACAGGTCGCCGCCAGCCAGCGCCAACTGCGGCTCTGCAGCGTGCGTTGCATCGCATAAAGAAACCACACGGCGAAACACAGCGCCGTGGTTTCGATCATGACGGTCCGCGGGTAGAAAAGGTAGATTGGGGAGCTCATCACCACGGCCAGAGCGAGCAGGCGTCGCGAAGGCGACAGTTCCGCGAGAACCAAGAGCCCGTAGACGGCCGGCAAGGTGGCGAGGTAGAAAATCACGCTCACCATTCTCCCCGCCTGTTCCAGCGGCAGATCGAGCAGCGACGACAATCCGGCGACACAGGCCTGGTAGGTGGGAAATTCCATGGGGATCGACCACGGCGGTCCGAAGAGCGGCGTCAGGTAGTCGAGGCGAAATCCTTCCTGCTGCATCCAGAATATGCTGAGTGCCGTTTGCAGTTGGCGAAACTCATAGCGGTCCAAAATCGAGGCCTGCCAGGATTGCGCCAGCATCCACAGCGCCAGCCCGAGCACGGCCAGGAAAACCAGGACCGGCCCGGAGGAGCCCGGGATCTCACGCTTGGGGCCAGGTGTGTCGTCAGCGGACATGGAAGGTCAGTGGGCGGCGTAACCGACGGCCGCCCGGCGAATGCCCTCCACCAAGGGAACCTGAGGAGCCCAACCGGTGGCCGCCCGGAATTTATCGATCGCGAGACGACTGTCGTGCACATCCCAGTCCGGCGCGGCGGCGTGGTGCAGCGTGATGCGCCGTCCGACTTCGCGCTCGACCAGCCCGATGACTTCACCGATCCGATGGGACTCCCCGGCCGCGAGGTTGAAAACGCCGGTGTGGTTGCCGGCGAGCACCAACTCCAACGCCGAGAGAAAATCGGTGTAATAGAGAAAATCCTTTTGGGTGGAGCCATCGCCCCAAACGGTGAATGGGAGGTCGTTCACGGCGCAGCGCAAGGCGTGTGGAATGAGACCCTGGACGCGACTGCTCGGCACCGGGTAACCGTAGGGATTAGAGATGCGCAGCACGGTGCAATGCAGGCCGTCGCGGGCTGCACGCTCGGTGATCAGTTGCTCCGCCGCGAGTTTGGCCCGGCCGTAGGACCCGATCGGCTGACAAACATCGTCCTCGCCGTTCGGGCGTCCGGGAGCATTCCCGTAAATCGCGCCGCCGGTGGAGAAAAAAACCAACCGCACCCTCCGGGTGCTGGCGTTGGCGGCGAGGGAGGTGAGCAATTTTTCCAGGAACGGCAGATCCTGTTGATGCTCGATGCCCGGGTGTTGCTCCGAGGTTGCGGGCAACGAACTCCACGCGAGATGAAAAACCGTGTCCGTGTCGGCGAGCACGCCGGTATCGCACAGGGTCGCCAACTGGTGAAATCCCGGTCCGCCTTGGCGGGAGAAAAGAGTCACCGCATGCGCCGGCGCGCGAAAATGATCGGCCACAAGTGAAGCAATGCGGCCCCGGCCACCGGTGACGTAAATGCGCTGGGGAGTCGGCGGGGACATGGATCAGGACAGTGCCACCGTGCGGTAGAAACTGGCAAGCACCTCTGCGCTCCGCCGCCAACTGAAGCGGGCTGCCGCCACCGCCACCGCTCCGTCCGCCAGCCGCGCGGAAAGCGCCGGGTCGCCGCGCAGTTCGACGATGGCGGCCGCGATGCCCGCGGCATCAGCCTGGTCGAGCACATAGGCGTCGACCCCGTGACGGAGAGTGGCGCCCAGGTTAGCACGCGGGAGCACGACCGGCCGGCCGATGGAAAAGAACTCCGGGAGTTTCGACGGGAAACGGTAGTTGTTGAATTCATCGGGCACCCCGGGCTGAACAAAGATGTCCGCCAAGGCCATCAGCGGCGGCAGGTGCCGATGATGGGAGATCAACCCGAGCGACAGCACGAAGGGGGCGACGCGAGCG
>JAUXOH010000213.1 GCA_030682505.1 Candidatus Didemnitutus sp.
CTGACCCTCACGATTGCGATCCTCGCGGCCACCGGTATCCAGAACTTCCTCTTCGACATCAGCCCGACGGATCCGCTCACCTACATCGCCGTCGCCCTGCTGATCACGGTGGTGTCAGCCATCGCCGTTTGGGTGCCCGCCCACCGCGCCACGCGGGTCGACCCGATGATCGCCCTGCGCGCCGAATAACCACCTCCGCCGGCCAACGGCCGGCCGGTCTCCATCGCCGGGTCGATCTCTCCTTCGTCGATCCGGAAATACTCGCAGTTGCCTATCACGCGCCGCGCGGACCTAGGGGTGCTCGCAATCGAACTCCCGCAAGTCAAAGGAACGTTCCCCAGCGGGCGATTTTGGATCGTTTCCCTGCTAAAATCCGCTGCCGATTTCTTCCTGCGCTTCGCGTTGACGCCAGTCGCGCGCTCGACCTTTCTCCTTCCGAAGTGTCCCACCCAGCCTCGTTCCCGCTGAAAAAAGTCCCCCACGGGTGAAACCTTTGCCCTGATTCAGGGTAGTATACCCAGCATGCGCCTCCCCACCCTCCTCCTTGCCGTGGCCGCCTTGACGACCACCGTGTTCGCTTCGACCCCGCTGGATGCCGCCCGGCAACTCTACACGGAGCGCAAGGACGCCGAGGCCAAGACCGCCTTCGAGGCGCTGGTCCGCGCCGAACCGCGCCAGGCCGAAGCGGTATTCTATCTCGGTCGCTTGGCGATGCGCGCCCGCGACGCGGACGCGGCGGTGAAACATTTCGAGAAGGCCATCGAACTCGACGGGAAGAAGTCGGCCTACCACCTCGAACTGGCCGGAGCCTATGGCGCCAAGATCCAGTCCGCCGGTCTGTTCGGCAAGGCCTCGCTCGCCAGCAAGTCCCGCACCGCCCTTGAAAAGGCGGTCGAACTCGATCCCACCAGCGTCGACGCACGGTTCGGGCTCGTCCAATTCTACTCGCAGGCCCCGTCGCTCATGGGCGGCGGCCTCGACAAGGCGCACCTGCAGGCCGACGCGATTGTCCAAATGGATCCCGCCCGCGGACGCATCGCCAAGGCCGGGCTCTTTGCCCGCGAGAAGAAATACGACGAGGCCTTCGCCCTTTATGAGGACGCCCTCAAGGCCAGTCCCGACGACTACAACACGCTTTACCAGATCGGCCGCCTCGCCGCGGAATCCGGCGAACGCCTCGATCGCGGCCTCGAAACGCTCAAGCTCTGCCTCGGCATGACGCCACCCGCGAACGCCCCCGGCCATGCGGCGGCCAATTGGCGCACCGGCAATATTCTTGAGAAGCAAGGCGACAAGGCCGCCGCCCGCACCGCGTATGAGGCGTCGCTGGCGCTCGACCCCAAGT
This sequence comes from Candidatus Didemnitutus sp., assembly GCA_030682505.1. Classification (GTDB taxonomy): domain Bacteria; phylum Verrucomicrobiota; class Verrucomicrobiia; order Opitutales; family Opitutaceae; genus Didemnitutus. The sequence continues at coordinate 1,346 of JAUXOH010000213.1, forward strand.
TCGAGTCGGCGCTCGCGTCGTTGAAGAAGCTGAATTGACCCCTTCGCGCGTTCGGCAACGGTGGGGCCATGTCCTCCGGTGTCACCGAGCCAGCCGTCGCCGAATTTCTCGCCACCCTCGAACAGAGCGTGCGCGAGGGCACCTTCACGCGGCTCACGCTCGGCAAGACCCGCGGCGACGATCCCACCTTGCGCAACGTGCAGGTGCGCACCGTGCAGTTGAAGGCCGGCCCGCACCTCAACTTCGTCTGGCGGCACGACACGCAGGACATCACCAAGAACCTTCCCCCGGCAGAAGCCGTGACCGAGATTGGGCGACTCGTGGGCACCACGTTCCACAGCGCGCATCTCTTCACGACCCGTCGACTGACCCAGCTGGAGTTCAACAAGAAGGGCCAGCCGCGCCTGAGCTTTGGCAAGGGAGACGGCCCGGCGGGCGGGTCCCCCGCACCCACCCACGACCGCACCAAGCCGCGCCTCCTGCCGGCGGAAAGCCAGACCTGGCTGCACGCGCTGGGCATCACCAACGCCGCCGGCGTCGTCCGCGAGGGCATGGCCGACAAGCACCGGCAGATCCACAAGTTCGTCGAGTTGCTCAGCCATCTGGTGGACGGCGCCCCGCTGACCACCGACCGCCCGATCGAGATTGCCGACATGGGCTGCGGCAAGGGCTACCTGACTTTCGCGACGCACGACTATTTTGAATTCGTCGCCCAACGCTCCGCCCGCGTCTGCGGCGTCGAACAGCGCGACCCACTCGTCGCCCAGTGCAACCAGCTCGCCCTGGAGACCGGCCGCACCAAGCTCTCCTTTGTGCGCGGTTCGATTGCGGACGCGACTGTCCCCACACCCGACATCCTGATCGCCCTGCATGCCTGCGACACCGCCACCGACGATGCCATCGCGCGCGGCATCGCGGCTGGATCCACGCTGATTGTCACCGCCCCCTGCTGCCAGAAGGAGGTGCGCGCGCAACTGACCGCCGCGCCCGTCCTCGCGCCCGCGCTGCGGCACGGCATCTTCCAGGAGCGCCATGCCGAGTTCGCCACCGACGCGCTCCGCGCGCTGCTGTTGGAATGGGCCGGTTACGAGACCAAGGTCTTCGAATTCATCTCCACCGAGCACACCGCGAAAAACCTCATGATCGCCGCGACGAAGCGGCCCGGCCTCGACGAAGCCGCGCGGGCGCGCGCCGCCACCGCCATCCGCGAGCTCGCCGCCTTCTACGGCGTCCGCGCCCACGCCCTCGCCACCCACCTCGACTTCGCCCTCGCCTGACCCGCCCGAGCCCAATCCCGTTTGTAACGTAATACGTTACAAGTTGCCGGGCGGCACTCGGCCTCGAAACAGCCATCAACGGTGCGAGGATTTCCACCCACTCCCGTGGGAACCCCAATCCGGTTTGTAACGTAATACGTTACAAGTTGCCGGGTAAATCCCCGGCGCCCGAACACTCGCCTGGCATTCCTCCGCATCTCCGCACGGCCGCGCGAAGCCAATCCGGTTTGTAATATAATACGTTACAAACTTCCCGGCGGTGGCGTGCCCAGGTCGTGACCTTGCTCACGCGCGACCACCCAACAGTAGAGCAACAGCGTCCGCTCGGCATCAAGCAGCGCCTTCCGCGACTTCAGGCAATCCTGCAAACGCTGCCGTGGGAGCCCCAGCACTCTCGCGAGTTGCGCCTTGCTCCCCCGTCGCACGAGGTGCGGTCGCGTGCGCCGCACCAACTCGTTCCACAGCGGCGTCTCCCCGCCCGGATGCAGCGCGTGGCCCCGTGCGGGTGGCGAGGTATCCCGTCGCCGGCCCGCTCGCGCCACCGCCCGAGCGGCCTCGCTCGCCGCCAGGAAAAGGGCGTGCGAGACATCGCCCCAAAATCGCAACCGGGGATGCACTGGCAGGAATGAGTTCATGGTGGTTCGTAATATAATACGTTACAAGTTGCCGGGGACGGCGGAGGGTTGGTCGAGGGGGCTGCGCACGCCGATGCCCGGCTTGCGCATCACGTGCGTGTAGATCTGCGTCGTCTCCACGCTCGCATGCCCGAGCAGCTCCTGGACCGTGCGAATGTCCGCCCCGGCCTCCAACAGATGCGTCGCAAACGAATGCCGCAACACGTGCGGCGTGACGCGCTTGGTCATCCCCGCTTTGGTCGCCGCCTGCTTCAACGCACGTTGGAAAAGGTTGTCGCTAACATGATGCCGCCGACGGATGCCCGTGACCGGATCCAAACCCAGTTCGCGCGACGGGAATACCCACTGCCATTCCCAACTTACCCCCGCTTTGGGATACTTTCGATCAAGTCCCTCTGGCAGCCACACCCCAGGCGTGTTGCCATCGCGGTCGGACCGCCACAGTTCCTGCAAGCGGGTAAAATGCGTCTTCAATTCCGGGATCAGTCGCTCCGGCAGCACCGTCACGCGGTCCTTGTCGCCTTTACCGGCGAAAACTTGCAGGCGGCATCGATCAAAATCGAGATGATGGATTCGCAAGCGCAGCAACTCCATCAAGCGCAGGCCGGAGCCATACGCCAATTCAGCCATCATGAGAGTCGTGCCATTCATTTGGGCAAACAAGGACTGGCACTCACCCACCGAAAGCACGGTGGGCAACCGCTGCTTGGGATACGCCCGTTTGAACTCCATCTTGCCGAGATCCCGGTGCAATGCCTCCTGCATTAAAAACACCAGCGCATTCAACGCCTGCTTCTGCGCCGACGGACTCGCCCGGCCCTCCACCGCCATCGCGCTGAGGAAAGCCGCCACCTCCTCACCACCCGCTGCATACGGCAAACGCGGCGCGATGAATCGGGCAAAGCGCACCGCCCATTCACGATAGGTCTGCTCCGTGCGCCACATAAATCCCTTTTCTCTAATCGCCTTAATCAGATCACGCTCCCAAGGCGCGACACCCAGGTCGCTCGATGCCAGCGGTGGCTCCATCGAACGCCGCACCGGTTGCGGCCTAGTGGCCGGAGCCCACGCCGCCGCTGCCGCCACAGACGACACCGACTCATTGGTGGAGCGCGTTGACCTCAACGCGCTTT
>JAUXOH010000214.1 GCA_030682505.1 Candidatus Didemnitutus sp.
ACCACCGAGCACGGCGAGGCCCCGCTCCCGGCAGGCGGCGAGCACGGTGGGCCGAACGGAAGGCGTGAGGATGAACTGGGCGCCGGCGGCCTGGGCCTCGGCGACTGTCGCGGCATCGAGCACGGTGCCCATGCCAAAAACAACGTCGGGAAGCTCCTTGGCGGCCTTCGCGAGCACCGCGATCGCGCCCGGCGTGGTCATGGTCAGCTCGATCACGGACAGGCCGCCCGCGGCGAGGGCGCGGGCACAGTCGATCAAACTGTCAGGTCCGTCGGCGCGAATGAGCGCGATGACTTTTTCGGTGCGAATGCGTTGCAGGACTTCGGTCTTGTTCATGAAAGGGGTGAGTTGAGCAGACGCGGCGCCAGCTGGCAGCGCGGCGAAGTGTCATGGTGTGTAATAAGCTTCAGATTGGGTGGGCGGGGCGGTGCGATGAAAACGAGAGGGGAGTGGGCGACGGGGGTTCCGGGAAAAGCTCCTCACGCGGACAACAAATAAATTTGAAACGACCATGATTGAGCGAAGGGCAACCTTGTTTCCACGCGTCGGTCATCCGTGCTTTGGTTTTCCCGTAAAGCCCAGATTGCGGCTCAAATCGGCGGCGGCGGCGGCGACCATGGCGGCAAACTCGGGGATGCGTTCCTTGGGAAAGCGCACCGTGGCCGCCGTGATGCCGATGGCCGCCGCGACGGTGCCGTCGGACGAATAGACCGGGACAGCGAGGCAGCGCACGCCGGGGTGGTATTCCTCGTTGTCGAGGCTGTAGCCGCGTTTGCGGGTCAGCTCGAGGTCCCGTTTGAGTTCCGCGGGTTTGGTCAAGGTGTGCGCCGTGCGCCGAACCAGATCGTTTTTCCCGATCAATTCGGCAAAGCGGGAGTGATAGAGGAAAGTGAGAAAGATTTTTCCCGTCGAGGAGCAGTGCAACTCGGCGAGATAGCCGGGGCGCGACGCGGCGCGCAACGGGTGCGGGCTGTCCTGCACGGCGACGATGAGAGCGCGGTCATCGCATGGAATCGCCAGATGCGACGTTTCGACGGTCGCCGCGGTCAATTGCTGGAGAATGGGAATCGCCGCCTCGCGAATCTCGGTGCCCGCGAGCGAGGCGTTGCCCAGGTGGATCAGGACCGGGCCCAGTTCGAACCGCCCTTCAACCTTTCGGGCGTAACCTTCCAGTTGCAAGGTGGCCATGATGCGCAGCGTCGTGGTAACCGGGAGATCCAACTGGCGGGCGATGTCGGCCGCCTTGAAACCATTGGGGTTGGTGCCGAGCAGCTTCATGATCGCGCACGCGTTGCGCAGATTGGGAATCACGTAACGTTCCAGGCTTTGCTGCGGATCGTCGGCGAGGGGAGTGGGGCGTTTCATGAAGAAGGGAAAGGGGTAGAGGCACGGGCCACGCAGCACAAGGTCCCGGCCACGCTGATTTTTTTGTTGCCGTCAGGCTGAAAGGTTCACATATGAATAGCAAGTTCATTAGTGAACGTCCGACGGGAAAGCTCTTCTTGTCCGTTTTTAGTTTCTGATCCCCACCCCTAACCCCCCGCAAACTATGCATCACACCCTGCAGGCGTGCCAGCCTTTGGCTGGACGAATGACGACTGGTTTCCCTGCCCTCCGCACTCTCGGCGCGGCAGTTTTCGCTCTGGCCATGTTGGCCGTGGCCTTAGTTTCCCCCGTTTCCGCGCAGGAGGCCACCGGTGCCGTCACCGGCCGCGTGCAAAACGCGGTCGAAGGCAAGGCGCTCAATCTCGCGCGGGTGGCCGTTGCGGGAACCAATCGCGATCTCCTCACCGATGACTTCGGTGAATATCGTTTCACCGGGTTGCCGGCGGGCGAGGTGACGCTGACGGTTTCCTACACGGGTTTGCAGACCCAGTCGATCAAGGTGACCATTGTCGCCGGGCAGACCGTGACTGCCGATGCCAGCCTAGCCAGCGCGGCGGTGGCGCGTTCGTTGGGCGAGGATTCCGCCGTGACGCTGGATGCGTTCGTCGTCACCAGTGAGCGCGAGACCAATGCCGCCAACATCGCGGCCAACGAGCAGCGCTACTCCTCCAATCTCAAGAATGTCGTTTCCTCCGATGCGTTCGGTGATGTCACCGAGGGCAACATCGGCGAGTTCATGAAATTCCTCCCCGGGGTGAGCGTGGACTATGTCGCGGCCGACGTGCGCACGATGGCCGTGCGTGGTTTTGCCGACAACTTCACCTCCGTCTCGGTCAACGGCGCCCGCATGGCTTCGTCGGCCTCCGGTGGAAGCAGCCGTTCCTTCGAGTTCGAGCAGGTGTCGATCAACAATGTCGCCCGCATCGAGATCTCCAAGGCCCCGACGCCCAGCATGCCGGCCGACTCCCTCGGCGGCGCGGTCAACATGATCAGCAAGAATGCCTTCGAGCGCAAAGGCACACAGTTCAAGTACCGCGCCTATCTGAGCCTCAACAGCGAGGATCTCCAGATCTTCAAGAAGACCGCCGGCCCGATGGGCGAGAAGACGTTCAAGGGGCTGCCGGGCTTTGACTTCGATCTCACGATCCCCTTCAGCAAGACCTTCGGTATCGTCGTGACGGGTTTGACCTCGAACCAGTTCAACGAACAGCACCGCACGCAGAACGTTTACAACCACGCGCAAGCGGGGGCGACCGCCGCGAATCCGTACCTGCAGCAGTATCTCTTCCAGGACGGTCCGAAGAACACCTTCCGCGACTCCGTCAGCATCAAGGCGGACTGGAAACTGGCCCCGGGCCACGTGCTTTCCGCCAGCTGGCAGACGAATTACTACCTCTCCCAGTTCGGCAACCGGAATTACAACTTCAATGTCGGCACGAGCAACACCTCGACGCCCTCGGGCGGCGTCCCGCTCAGCTACAACGCGTCCAGCGTCACCGGCGCTGGCGGCCGCGGCACGCTCACGGGAGAAATGTCCTTCCGCGACAAATACGGCCTGACCAACGCCTCCGTGATCGGCTACAAATACACGGGCGAACGCTGGCAGGTCGACGCGGGCGTGAACTACTCGGCGTCGAAGACCTGGTATCGCGACGCAGGCCGCGGCCACTTCAGCTCCGTGCGCACGTCGCTCATCGGCATCAACCGGATTTCCTACGAAGGCATCACCGAAGAGCGCCCGACCACGATCCGCGCCTT
>JAUXOH010000222.1 GCA_030682505.1 Candidatus Didemnitutus sp.
ACAGCCTGCAACCCGTCGCGGCGACCAAAAACCTGACTCTTGAACTGCATGCCCCGTCCGCCCCGTTGCCCCCGGTTGATGCCGACGAAGACCGCCTTCGTCAGGTTTTCGACAACTTGATCGGCAACGCCCTGAAATTCACTCCCTCCGGTGGCAGCATTACAGTCGCCCTCGGCAAGGCCGACGCGTGGGCCTTTGCGGAAGTGCGCGACACGGGGCCCGGACTCGGGCCGGCCGACTTCGCAAAAATCTTTGCTCCGCACCAACGTCTTTCCGCCAAGCCGACGGGAAAGAACGAGGACTCAACCGGGCTGGGCCTGTTTATCGCGCGCGAATTGCTCACGCTGCAAGGAGGACGGTTGGAAGTGCAGTCGCAACCCGGCTGCGGCGCGGTGTTTCGGGTGCTCCTGCCGGTCGCCGTTCGCTCCGTTTAAGCCGGCAAATTCCGCGACATTGCGTCAGGCTAGGAACGGATTGAATCGACGCTCGTTGGTCGCCGTGGAAAGGGGTCCGTGACCCGGTGCGATCAGCGCGTCGCCGGGCAAAATGTCCAGCACCCTCCGTGCGTGTTTCAATTGTCGCTGACAGCAGAAATAGCCTCCTCCCAGCGAACCGGCAAAAATCAAATCACCCGCGATCAGGAGCTCGCGCTGCTCGGGGCAGCCCGTGGATTTAACCAAGTAGCAGTTATGCTCGGCCGCATGTCCTGGAGTGTGGAACGCGGTGATCACCAAACCGCCGACTTCCACCGTCTGCCCTTCCCCTAGGCCGAGACAACGGTCCCAGCGACCGGTCGGGGGTCCATAAAAATGGTTGAGGCGAAACTTGCTCAATACCGAATCGAGACCACCGATGTGCTCGGCCTCGTAATGGGTCACGAAGACCGCCTCAACCTTGCTGATCCGGTCCGGCCACGCGCGGAATAATTCAGCCCCGCTGGCTCCGGTGTCAAAAAGCACCCCGGTATCCCCGCAATTGGAGATGAGGTAGGCGTTGGCCACCCCGACCCCAAAAGGCATGCGCAGGGGATGGACGCAAAACGGCAGGCCGCCAATCTCGGGCTGCGGATAGGCGTTCTGGGCGAGCGCGCAAAGGCCGACTTCATTCAGATTGAGCACCCGGGCGAGCCGTCCCAGTTCAGCGGAGGTCAGGTCGGGCCGGTAATCCAAGGCGTCTTGAATCCGCACCAACTCGACGTCGGCCGCGGCGGCAATCTTCTCATAGCTCAGCCCGGCGTGGCGCGCGGCTTTCTCCAGCACGTCACCGAGTTCATCTTCCAAGCTTGGGGCGATGGATTGCATGGCGGCAGACCAGCTGAAATAAATTCCATTTCAAAAGGGAATGCGACAGCGTTTTCGCCCATGGACGACGTTCAGCAGGAAGTTACCGACATTTTCAAACGCACGAAGGCCCTCCTGCAGGGTCACTTCATTCTCCGTTCCGGGCTGCACAGCGCCAATTTTTTCCAATGCGCCCAAGTGTGCCAGCACATGCCCGAGGTGGAACGCCTCGGAACCCTGCTCAAGGTCAAGTTGGGTGCGCTGGCGTATTCCACGGTGCTGGCGCCTGCAATGGGCGGCCTCGTGATCGGCCAGGAGATCGCCCGGCAGAGCCGGTGTCGGTACGTCTTCGCCGAGAAAGCAAATGATGTGCTGGTGATGCGACGGGGCTTCACGGTGGCTCCGGGAGAGAAAATCCTGGTGGTGGAGGATGTGATCACCCGCGGTGGCCGGGCGCAGGAATGCCTCGACCTCATCAAGGAGATGGGGGGCGAAGCCGTCGGTGTCGCCGTGCTCGTCGACCGCAGCCAAGGCCACGTGAAATTCGGCGTGCCCATATTCTCGTTGCTGGAAATGAGTTTCCCCACTTACGCGGCCGAGCAACTGCCCCCGGAGCTGGTGGCTCTTCCCGCCACCAAGCCGGGCAGCTGATCTTCCCGCGACCGCAGTGGGAACGAAGAAGGCGCGCCGGAATTTCCCGAACTTTGCTTCCCGGGTCAGCGCGCTTCGAACACCACGTAGCGGTAAATTCCGCGGTAGTGAATGAATGCCATGTTGCGTCCGTTCCGCAGCGCGGCGCGGGCCGAGGCTGCATCGGTGACGGGGATCCGGTTGATTTGCTCGATCACGCAGCCGACCGGAAACACTCCCGCGTAGGGGGATTGATCGGTGAGTTCCGTGATCACAATCCCTTCCACCCGATCATCGACCCGTAGTTCCCGGCGAAGCTCAGGTGAAAGGGGCTGCACCTTCACGCCGGGAAGAAACTCGATGCTGTTTACCGTATCGTCGAGACGGCTCAAAGTGACTTCAATGGTCAGAGGCTTGGCATCGCGAAGCACCTGCAAAGCAATCTTGGTGCCAGGCAGAATTTGCGAGATAATCAGTCGGAGGTCATCGCGCGAGGTGACGGACCGTCCGTTGATTCCGGTGATGACGTCTTCGCGCCGAACGCCCGCCTTGGCCGCCGGCCCATCCGGAGGGCTAAGATCGGTAATGACCACCCCGCGCGTCGTGCGGGGCAGACCAAAGGATTCCGCGATATCCGGTGTGAGGGTATCGCTCGACACCCCCATGTAGCCACGGATGACAGTGCCAAACTCAATCAGGCTCGTCATGACACCGCGGGCGAGATTGATCGGCACGGCGAAACCGATGCCGATGTTGCCGCGATTCGTGGTGGCGATGCCACTGTTGATTCCCACCAAGCGTCCCTTGGCGTCCACGAGCGCACCGCCGGAATTGCCCATGTTGATCGCCGCGTCGGTCTGAATAAAATCCTCGTAGGCATCGGGAGCGCGATCCGTGAGCAAATTGACGTTCTTGCGACCGGTGGCCGAGACGATCCCCATCGTCACGGTTTGTCCGATGCCCAAGGGGTTGCCGATCGCGAAGACGATGTCACCCACACGGAGTTTCTCGCTGTCGCTCAAGGTGACGAAAGGCAGGTCGGTCGCATCGATCTTGATGACCGCGATGTCCGTCTTCGGGTCGGTGCCAATCAGCTTCGCCGTCAGTTCGCGATCATCGCTGAGGGCCACCTTCAGTTCGTCCGCCTCTTCAACGACATGGTTGTTGGTGAGGATGTAACCATCGGCGGAAATAATGACGCCCGAGCCCAGACCGCTGAGTTTCTGCTCACGGTCGGGCATCGGACCGAAAAGCTGGCGATAGAACTCCGGCACGCGTTGCCGGACAATCTTGCTCGAAAAGACCGAGACGACCGCGGGGCGCACGGGCTCAAGAACTTTGGCATAGCTCGTCAGCACCGGGGCGTTTCCCTCCCCCACCGCCGTCTGGTCCAAGCGAAGTTCCGGATGGTTCAAGCCGGTCTTGGTCGGCTCACCGATCACCAGTTTGGCGGACGGAGGCCTCGTCTGCGCATTGAGAGCCGTGAGGGCGAGGCCTGCGACCAGCAAAAAAACAACAAGAGTGGTTTTCATAAGGGTGGCTGTTCCGACAAGAATCGAGTCAAACGGTTCCTTCCCGCTTCCTCAGAAGCCTTTGATCTTAAAAAGACTTGTGACGCTTTCGTTGCTGTTGATACGAACAATTGCTTCGCCCAACAGCGGGGCGATGGAGAGCACCGTAATCGGCAGTCCGCGGGTATCGATCGGCACAGAATTGGTAGTAATCAGTTCGTCGATCAGCCCTTCCTTGAGGCGCTCGTAGGCGACGTCGCTGAGGACACAGTGACTGACGGCAGCGCGCACGCTTTTGGCACCGTGTTCCCGGAGGATTTTGGCCGCGGCCGTGAGCGTGCCCGCTGTCTCGGTAATGTCATCAACGAGCAGCACGTCGCACCCATCGACCTCGCCGACGATGTTGGTCGCGGCGACGGTGGTGGC
>JAUXOH010000365.1 GCA_030682505.1 Candidatus Didemnitutus sp.
TGCGCAGCATCCTCGGCCAGACGTTGACCGACTTTGAACTCGTGATCATTGATGATGGCACGGGTGCCGGTCTCTCGGCGTTGGGCGATGATGCGCAGGATCCGCGACTGCGGCTCGTCTCCTTTCCCGAAAAACGCGGCATCGCCTGCGCCCGGAATGCCGCTCGCTCCACCGCCCGGGGCGAATTCATCGCGCTCATGGATTCGGATGACCTTTGCCTGCCGGATCGTCTTGCGCGGCAGGTGACTGCCTTGCGCGAGGATCCGAAACTGGGATTGCTCTATACCCACGCCTGGGAGATTGATGCGGATGATCGCGTGACCGGATCGCGTTTCACGCTGACCACGCCGCGCGAGCACCGTGAGTTCAGCGCGTTCGGGCTTCCCGCCACCAATCCCAGCCTTGCCGGTCGCCGCGAGGTGTTCGAACGGTTCCCCTACCGGGAGGAATTCATCGCGGCGGAAGATTTTGATTTCATGGCGCGGGCGGTTGAGGTCTGGCCGTCCCGGGCCCTGGCCGAGCAGCTGTTCTTTTATCGCCGACACGCGATGCAGGTGACGGAGGAGATTCCGAGGATCCAGGCTCTGCATACGTGTGTCTGCCAGCTCTTGACGGCGCGCCGGCGCTCCGGCCGGTCCGAGGAGATGGCGTCGCTCCGGGACACCTTGGATGCATGGCACGCCTCCCCGCCGCCCGGGGATGCCCTCTACGCGGGCTTCGCCCGACTGGCTCTGGCCGAAAAATTAACGCTGCCAGCGGTGTATTTTGCTCGGAAACTGCTGTCGGTCCGGCGCGATTTGAGCGCCGCCGCCACGGCAACGCGCGTCCTCGCGGCCGCTTTGCGCTTGGAGCCGCGCCACTCGGCGCTCCTGCTCAGGCTGTTTTTCACCGGACCACTCCGCGCCCACAGCCTCAGGCCGAGTTGAACAATGCGCGCCGGGCCAGCGTGCGGTTCACCACCCAAGGCACCGCGGGCGAGATGATCAGCCAGCGCAAAAACCATTCCTCCCCGAGGCCGGCTCCCACCGCGCCGCCGGCAATCAAGATCACCGCTCCCGTGAGATCTGCCGGGCCACAGGCCCGCTCGCGCCGGACAGCAAGCAGCAGCGAGTGGAAGAAAAAACCGGTCGTGACGGCGACGGTGAAGCAGCCGGCGGGCAGGACCAGCCCGGCCACTGCGGCGTAGCGTTCGCTCACGAGGTTGCCGATCAACACGGGCATCAACAGGTGCAGGAGAGCGGTCAGCGCCAGCGCCCCGGCAGCGTAGAATCCGGCGGCGCGATCCGTTTCGCGGCCCAACCGATGGCGTTCACCCGGCGAATCGTCATGCGGGGCGAACCAGCCGGGTTGCAAATACTGCAGCATCATGGATCCAAGCACGGAGGGCAGAATCGCCCCGATGTTTACTGCTAGAGTGAAATAGCCCGTGGCCTCCGTGCCGAAAAACCAGGCCACGATCCAGCGGTTGAATCCGCTCAGTACCCAGGCCGTCACTGCGAGCACGATGAAGAGCGGGCCGTCAAAGACGGGCGTGAGGACACGCGATGACGCCGGCGTGCTCCTGCGCCAGTGCCGTCCGAGCAGCCCCGCGCCGACGCCGGCCGCAATCAGCGCGTGTAAGGCGAAACCCGCCTGCAGGGCGAGGGGTGTGGCGCTGAACGCGGCGTAGCAGAGCAGCGGCAGAAAAGTGCGCGCCAGCGAGCCGGTGGCGGCTAAGCCGCAGTCCGTCCAGTGCCGCCGGTCGGCCTGCTGGGCGCTCTGCGCCAATTGCGCGATCGAGAGTCCGGCTGCCGCGACCAGCAGGCAGGCTCCGAAAAGAAGCGGGTTGGGCGGCGCGACGAGCAGGGTGGCACCGACGGTGGCCGCGATCAGCCAAGGGGTCTTGCGCAGAGCGGATCGTGCCACCTCGCGGAGCAACTGGGCGCGGTCGGGCGCGGCGGCCCAATGCCGCCCGACGAACTTGATCAGGCCCGCATGGACCACCCACATGCCCAGAGGAGTCAGGGTGAGGAAGATCGCGTAGTGGCCGTAATCTTGCGGCGCCACCCAGTGCGAAGCCAGCACCACGCCCACCACTCCGCAGGCCAGGCCGATGGCCTGGGCCAGAACGATGGGCAGCAGCCGGGTGCGAAATTCTATTGCGCCGAAGCTCATGGGGGAGGACCCGCGGGGCCGGTGCCAGAGCAACCGCCGCGCGGGAATCACGCAATCCACTTCGCACGGGCGCTGCACCCGACCCCAGACCGGGCCCCAGACGCTCACGCGGCCGTGCCCGGCAATGAAGCGGGCAAGCGGTTTTTCGTTCCCAAGCAGCGGGCGGCCGCTTGAATGTCGCCGTGCCCTCCGCTTCCCGTCTCACCGTGTTGCACTACACCGGATCGACCTGGGATGGGAGCGGCATTCATGCCGCGCTCCGGCCGTTGGCGCAAACGTCGAAGTTTCGCTGTCTGCTTGGGGTGTCGACGGGCTTCGTGGCGGAAAAACTCCCGCGCCTGCATTGCTGGCGGGGACCGCCGGTGCGGGATGACCGGATCGGACCGTCCAATCTCTGGAGGACACTGCGGGTGGCGTTCCGGGTGCGGCGCTGGCTGCGACGCGGGTCGCACCGGGTCTATCACGGCCATTCGAGGGCGGGCTTGATGGTGGGCTTGTGGTTGCAGTTCCTCGGTGCAAAGCGCGTGGTCGTGAGCGTGCACGTCTACGGGCGCCAGCGTTGGTTCTACCGGTGGGCCGCGGCGCGCCTCGGTCCGCGACTGCTGTGGCAGACACCGGCGATGAAACGGCACTACGGTTGCCGCGATCAAGACTGGAAGGGCTGCATGCCGAATGGCCTCGCGACCCCGCGGGCGGAGGCGATGCGACGCGCTCCGGCGGGGGGTGTCCTCCGGCTCGGCGGCGCCGGCATGCTGGTGCGATTGAAACGCTGGGACCTCATCATCGAGGCGCTCGCGAGGCTGCCGGCCGGCCGCGTGGTGGAATTCTCGCATATCGGAGGCGCGGTCGACACAGAAGCGTCGCGGGCCTGTCGCGCGGATTTGCACGCGCTGGTGGAGCTGCACGGGTTGGGCGCACGCGTGCACTGGCTGGGTTGGCAGGCCTCGTCAGCGGGATTGCTTGCGCAAGTGGATGCGGTGGTCGTGCCGTCGGACAGCGAGGCGTTCTCGATGATCGCGCTGGAGGCTCTGTTTGCCGGGGTGCCGGTGATCGCGACGCGGGGAGGTGGACCGGAAGACCTGATCATCGACGGGGAAAACGGCTGGCTGGTTCCGCGGAGTGACGCGGGTGCTCTGGCGAGGAGGATCGAGCTGTGCTGTGAGATCCCGGCTTGGGCGGGCCTGCGGGTCGAGCCGGAACACCTGCGGAGATTTTCAACCGAGTCGCTGGCTCCGCAGTGGGCGGCGATCTATGCGTCCCTCTGAGCGAGCCAGGCATCGACGCGCGTCCAGACGTCCGCGGCCGACAGATCGCGGATGCAATGGGGTGAACCAAAGCGGCAGGCGTCAGCGCAAGGTTTGAAGACGCACGGGGCGCCCTCGATCCACGCGGCTTGGGGGTGTTGCGGGGCGAACAGTTCCGGGAGTTGCGGACCGAAGATTGTGAAGGTCGGCACGCCGAGCAGCGCGGCGAGATGCCCCGGACCGGAGTCATTGCCGATGAAGTGATCGGCCGTCGCCAGCACGTCGACCAGTTCGTCGAGGCTGCGCAGGGAATTGTCGAGCAGGGTAACCCGCCATCCCGCCGAGCCGAGCCGTTCCGCGATTTCCTCGAACCGTTCGCGTGGCCATTCGCGCACCGCGTGACCAGCCCCGGTGTGGATGACGACGTGTTTTCCGGAATGTGTCTCGCGAGGTACAGCGGCGGGCAGGTCCCAACCCAGATGTTCCGCGAGTGCGTGCCAGTGGGCGGCGCGGTGCCGGGAGGCCGGTGCGCCAAGTGGATCGGTGAGCAGCAATCGCGATCCAACCCGCGGGAAACCAACCCGGGTGGCGGCCCGCCCCAGCGCCATGAGCAAGTGATCACGAGGGTCGCGCCGGGCGGAGACAGCCGCCGCGAACGAACGCGAACGCAGACCGGAGACCACGGCGCTGAGTTCCAACCAGGGCCAATGCAGCAGGTCGTATTTGCCCCGAAACGCGGTCCACGGCGCGGTGAATGGCACCAACTCCACCTCCGGACAAAACCGACGGAGCAGGGGCTCGGCGTGCGGCTGGGCGACGAGGGTGACGCGACTGTGGCGCGCCGCCGCCCGCAGAAAAGGGACGGACAAGGCAACATCGCCGACGCCCCACAACTCGACCACCAGCAGCCGCGGTTGGCGGTCGGGGGGTGTCGAGATGCTTTGCATGGACGGGTTATCCTGCTTTTGTGCCGCGCATGGCAAGCCCCGTGGCCGACGGTTCAAATTCGCACGTCCCGCGCATCGCGGCGGCGGTGATCTGTGCGTTGGCGGGCGGGGTGGTATTTCAATTTTTCGGCAACGCGACGCGGGGATACATCGATTCGTCATCGCTCTTCTATTGGTGGGGATTCCAGTGGACCAACCCCGGCTCGGAGAGCGAACACGGGTTGCTCGTGCTCGGACTCAGTGCGTGGTTGTTTCGACGAAACTTGCAGAGAGCGGGGCGCAGATTGGGATTCGAGCCACCGGCTTACGCGGCCGCTCTGGCCGCGCTATTGATCGGGCTGCTATTCCATTTGCTTGGTTATGCGACGCAGCAGGCGCGCGTTTCCATTGTTGGTTTGTTGGTCTTCACGTGGGGCGTCATCGCACTGGGCGGTGGCCGGCGCTGGGGGCGGGCGGCGGTGTTTCCCCTCGGCTTCATGGTGTTTGCCATCCCGCTCAACGTGCTCGATTCGCTGGGCTTTTTTCTCCGCGTCGGTGTGACCGATGTGGCCTATCATCTGGCGCGGGCGGGCGGCATCGACGTGGTTCGCAATGGCACGCAACTACTCTCGCCCGACGGCAGCTATTCCTACGATGTCGCCGCGGCGTGCTCCGGCGTGCGGTCGCTCATGGCGCTCGCCGCGCTGTCCCTGCTGCTGGGCTACCTGAGCTTTCGCGCGTGGTGGGCGCGGGCGTTGATCGGATTCCTGTGTCTGCCGTATGCCTTTGTCGGCAACGTCGCGCGTGTCGGCGCGATCATTGTCGCGGCGGAATGGAAAGGACAGGCGGCCGGCGAGACGGTGCACGCGTGGTTTGGTTTTCTGATCTTCGTCATCGTTCTCGGTTTGGTGCAATTGACCGTGGTGCTCTTGCAACGCCTGCATGTGGCCTCGCCCCACATCATTCCCGCTCCCCGGTCCTCCGCGGTTGGTCACCTCATGGGTTACCAACAGGCGGGCGTGTTGGCTGGGCTGGTGGTGGTGGCGGCGGTGGCGGTGGGCGCGCTGACGCAGCAGATCGATGCCATCCAAGTGAGTCCGCGCACGGGTGTGAAACTGGCGGCGGACGGGGTGAACCCGACGGCGTTGCCCAATCTGCTGGGAATCGACTGGAGCGGGCAGGACGTGGCGGTAACGGCGATCGAGCGCGAACTGCTACCGCCGGATACTGGCTTTGCGCGCAAAAACTACGTGTCGCTCCGCAACCGGACGGATCAGGTTTTTCTTTCGCTCGTGCTCAGTGGCCGCGACCGCACCTCCATTCATCGCCCGGAGCTTTGCCTGGTGGGCCAAGGTTGGACGATCCGGAGTCAGCGGGCCCACGCGTTTGCCTGGCCGGGTCGGCCCGAGGCGCCCGTGCCGGCGACGATTTTGCGGATCGAACAGGAGGTGACGAATGCGCGGGGAGAGCAGGTCCGGGTGCCGGCGTTGTTTGCCTATTGGTTTGTCGGGGCGGACCGGGTGGTGGCATCGCATTGGGAACGCGTTGCTTATGCGACCCTCGATCGCGTGCGCCACCTGCAGAGTCACCGCTGGGCCTACGTGGTGGTGCAGACTTACGCGTTGGATGGCGAAGCCGCGGCCTTGGCCCGGATGCAGGAAGTACTGAACGGCACGCTCCCGGAATTTCAGAAGCCGTTCCCCGTGCGCTGAGATTCTGCTGGATTCTGAAATCCAGATTCCGGATGGTGTCGGCATGTCCGACCCGAAGCTTCTGGAGACCTTTCCGAATCCCGCCCCGCACCGCGATTTTCTGATCGAGCACACGCATCACGAGTTCACGTCGCTGTGCCCGATGACGGGTCATCCGGATTTTGCGGACATCACTGTGCGCTACGTCGCCGACAAAAAGTGCGTCGAATTGAAGTCGTTGAAGCTGTTCTTCCACGCCTTTCGCAACGAGGGCATTTTCTTCGAGGCGGCGACGAACCAGATCTGCGACGACTTGGGCAAGGCGCTGCAACCCCGCCGTCTGATCATCGTGGCGGACTGGAAGGCCCGCGGCGGCTTCACGTCACGGATTACGGCGGAGTGGAAGGCGAAGCGCCGTTCGCGCCGTTAGGCGAGTCGTCGGGATAGCCGAGCTTGAAAAACCGGTTGGCGTTGCGCCAGAGGAGGTCTTCCTCCTGATCCTTCGGCAGCTTCAATCCGCGGACAAATTTCAGGTAGGTGCGCATCCGGCAGATCGGCCAATCGGTGCCGTAGAGCAGGTAGCGGGGCTCGCCCGCGTAGAGGATCATGTCGCGCAGTTGGCCAACCATAAATTTTTCGAAGCGCGAGGTGAAGTCGCCGAGCACGAGACCGGAGATGTCGGCGACGACGTTCTTGTTCTTGTAAACGACCTCCATGCAGTCGCGGATCCACGGGTTGCCCACGTGGCAGATCAGCAGGCGCAGATCGGGGTTGTCCACGGCGACGTCGTCGACGTTGAGGGGATGGGCGTAACGGAGCTTGGCCTTGGCGTCGTAGGTGTCCCCGGTGTGGATCATCACCGGCACGTCAAACTCCATCGCGAGATCGTAGAGTACCTGGCAACGCGGGTCGTAGGGATAAAAGGGCTCGTAGCCGGGATAGAGTTTCAGGCCCTTGATCAGGCCGTCCTTCAGATAATCGCTGAGTTCGCGCAGGTCGCGCTCCTTGTAGTTCTTGAAACTGATGCCGGCGACGACGTGGAGATGGTCATGGTCGCGGGTCAACTCGATCACCTCGCGGGTGGACGGGCGGTGCTCGTCGACCTTGTAGGAGGTGAGGATGAGCGCACAGTCGACTTTGTTGAAGGCGATTGATTCCTGAAACTCGTCGAAGCGCTTGGCGAGGGGCGTGGGATTGGCTTCGTCGTAGTTGTTGAGGTGCGTGTGAACATCAATGACCATGCGACCAGTCTGTTTCCGATCGATGCGCAGCTCAATCCCCGAAAATTTTTCCTGGCCGATGGTGCCGTCCATGACGAAGAAAAAGGGTTTATGAAACTATCACCGCTCGACGGCGCGAGCTGAGCCGTTTGTATCCACGTTTGATGATTGCCCGCCTCACTCCTCCGGCCGCCCGTGCCTCTGCTCTGCGGCGGAGCATGCTGGGCAGCACGTGGGAGGGAATCTTGGCCATGCCGCTGGTTTACCTCAACCTGCCGGCGAACCTGGTCGTGGCCACCTTGCTGGCCGAAGCCCTGCGGGTGCCACCCGACACCTATGGGCTGCTTGTGTCGCTGCCGTTTTGGTGCAATCTGTTCCAGCTCTTCCTCGCCCCGGTGCTGTTCGCGCGCTACCGCTCGCGCGACGTGTTCCTCGTCACGATCTGGCTGAACATCGCGGTGTGGGGGGCGTTTGCCGCGACGTTGGCCCTGCTGCCGGATCTCGTGCGGGCGAACCCGGGAACGATCGCCGGGTTGTTCCTGATGGGCGGGGGAATCACGACGGCGGTCATGGCGGTGTCGTGGACGACCTACATGCAGGGGTGGGTGCCGGCGCGGATCCGCGCGGTATATTTTTCGCGTCGCAATCGAGCGGCCCAGTTTTCCAATCTCGCTTTCCTTTTGCTCGCCGGCTTGGCACTGACGTGGCCGACGTTGCCGGTCATTGCGACGATTATCGCCGTCAGTTGCCTCTTGCGCACCGTCTCGGCCGTGGTTGCGGCGCGCGTGCCGGCGCAGGGTGAGTCGGTGGCGGAAAGTGGCGGCGACTGGTCAACCCAGTGGCGGGAATTGCGCAGGGCGGGAGATTTCTGGCGGATGGTCTTTTTTGGGGCGGTGTGGGGCGCGGTGGCGAACGGCTTCGGTGCGTTTCAGCCCGTCTTCATGCTGGAGATTCTCAGCGGGTCCGCCCAACAGGCGAGTCTGCCGCTGGCGCTCTCCTTGCTGTTTGGCGCGCTGGCGATGCCGGCGTGGGGCCGGCTGCTCAATCGCTTTGGGGCGCGCCCCGTGCTGTTTTGCGCGGTGCCGCTCTGGGCCCTAGTGAATCTGCCCTGGGCGTTTCTAACCCGCGAAACGTATTGGATGCTCTATCCGCTGTGGGCGTTCACCGGCGCAATCAATGCCGGGATCGTGCTCGCGCAGTTGAACCTGTTGATGAAGTTGCTGCCGGCGGGAGTGCGCGGACTGGCGGTGGGCAGCAACATGGCCGCGGCCTCGCTCGGCACGGCGATGGCTCCCATTGCGGCGGGGCAGATCTTGGCGGCGGCAATGGCCGGCGGCTGGGCGAGCCAGACGGTGTATCACGCTTTCTTCATGACCCTGCCCGTGTTTGCCGGACTCACTTTGCTCCTGCTGCGGCGCGTGCGCGAGCCGCAGGCGGCGCCGGTGGAGCACGTCGTGGGTGCGTTGCGCAATGTCCGCACGCTCGCGGGTGCCCTCGGTCTGGGATTTTTGGCGCAGACCCTTTTCACCCCGCGCGGCGATGGTCGCCGGAACGAGTATTAACGAGGGGCGAAATTTTTGGTGTGATTCGAGTCAATCGTGGCCCATAAGAGCAGCCCATGCTTTGGTCCGAAACCCCGATTCACTTCATCGACTTCGAAGGCAGCCGCACGTCGGGCATTCTCGAGTTTGGCGTCGTGAAACTCCAAGGGGGTGCGATTGCCCAGACGCGCACGCGACTCTGTGCGGCGATCGGCGAGGTGCCGCTGGCGGACACCGCCGTGCACGGGCTGGATGCCGCGGGCGTGGCGCGGGAAAAACCATTCCGCACCGAGTGGGAATACTTCGCTTCGCTGCGGGAGAGCGGCCCGTTGGCTGCGCATTTCGCGCAGGCGGAGAATCACCTGATCAAGTCGGTCTGGGCATATCCGCGGGTTTCACCCGATTTCGCCCAACCGGAACGCACCGCCAGCGAGTGGGGACCCTGGATTGATACGGGCCGGCTTTATCCGCAGTTTTTTCCCGTCGCCGGCGAAGTCGCACTCGAGCGCCTCGTCGCGGTGACCGGAGTGCAGGGGGAACTCGACACGTTGGCGGTCGAACACTGTCCACCCGACCGCCGTCATTATCACGCGGCCCTCTATGATGCCCTGGCCGGAGCCTTGCTGCTGCTGGCCCTGCTGCGGCGACCCGAGTTTGCGGAAACGACGGTGCCGTGGCTCCTCCAGATGAGCACCCTCGATCCACAGAAACGCGGCGACCTCCAACAAACGGACTTGTTCTAGGTCGTCGGATATTTCTTCCAGCCGACCAGCTGCAGGCCGGCGCGGACCACAAACAACGGACTGTGGATCAAGTAGCGGCGCCAGAGCCGGCGCGGCTCGGTGATGAGACGAAAGAACCATTCAAGTCCGCTCCGTTGCATCCAGCGGGGCGCCTGGGGCACCCGCCCGGAATGGAAATCGAAGGCGGCGCCGACCCCGATGAGCACGGAGGCGGCGAGCTGGTTCCCAACCGACGCCATGAACTTTTCTTGTATCGGCGTGCTCAGGCCCACCCACACCACATCGGGCTGCGCGCGGGCAATCTCGGATTGAAGGTGTTGCCACTCCGCGGCGGTCAATTCGCGGAACGGGGGAGTGAACGTGCCCACGACGTTGAGCCCGGCGAAGCGCGTGCACAGTTTTTCGCGCAGCGTCTCGGCCACGCCGGGTTGCCCGCCGTAGAAGAAGTGTTTCAAGTCAATGGCGCGACCGGCGTCACAAACCGCGAGCATCAAGTCCGGTCCATAGACGCGCGTGATGGCGGAGTGCCCGTGCCAGCGTCCGAGCCAGACGAGCGGCATGCCGTCGGGGGTGGTGAGACGGGCGCCGTTGTAGGCGGAGCGCAGCGCGGCGTCGGTGCAGGCGAGGTTGACGTTATAGGCGGTCGCGCAGCAGAGGTAACCTTGGGGTGGTTGCCCCTGCAGGGAGAGGACAAGATCACGCGCGGCCGCGAGCGACACCGCGTGGACGCAGGTGCCGAGGACGTTGAAGCGCGGGGGAGGAGTCACGCGCGCGGTGCGGTCAGAGCCCGTGCCGATCGACGAGGTAAACGAGTGCCGCCATGGCGGCCGCGCCGAGTTCGAACTCGCGGCGATGCACCTTGTCGATGGAATCGGCCCGGGTGTGATGGACGTCGAAATACTGCTGCGAGTCCGGCATGAGTCCGGCAACGGTGTTGCCCTTGGCCATCAGGGGGCCGACATCGGCTCCACCGCGACCGGCTTGAAAAACGAAGACGCCGTAGGGTTCGAACAGCGATTTCCACCGGGCGGCCTTGAGGTGGGCATCGCCGGCGGCGTTGCCGAGGTTGAAGCCGGTGGGACGGTAGCCGCCGCTGTCGGTCTCGAGGGCGAGGGCGTGATGCTCCTTCTTCTCGCCGGCGACGCGGGCGTATTCGAGCGCGCCGCGCAGCCCGTTCTCCTCGTTGGCGAAGAGGACGCAGCGAATCGTGAAGCGCGGTTGGTAGCCCACGGCCTTGAGCAGGCGCAACACCTCGATGGATTGAATGCAACCGGTGCCATCGTCGTGGGCCCCGGGTGAGATGTCCCACGAATCAAGATGGCCGCCGACGAGAATGACTTGCTCGGGAAACTCCGACCCGCGGATCTCGCCGATGACATTCGCCGAGGGTGCGTCGGGGTGCCAGGTGGAATTGATGGTCAGCTTCAGTTGCACGGTCGGGTCAGCGCGTAGGGCGTCGCTCAAGCGATTCGCGGCGAGGGTGCTCAACGCCGCAGCGGGGATGCGCGGCAGATCAGGCAAGTAAGTCGTGCTGCCCGTGTGGGGTTCGTCATCCAGTGCGTGGGTCAGCGAGCGCACGACCACCGCCACCGCGCCGTGGCGGGAGGCTTCGGTGGGGCCGCGGTTGCGTTGGGCGCCCGCTTCCCCGTAGGCGCGTCCGGCGTTCACGAAAGTGGGGTTCATCGGGGCGTTGAAAAAGACGATCTTGCCGCGCACGTCGGTGGACTTGAGTGCTTCGACGCCGTGCACTTCGACCACGGATGCCGTGAGTCCATCCGCCGGAGTAGGCACGGAGCCGCCGAGGGCGAGGGCGGCGAGGGGCACCGAGGTGCCGCCGCCCAGCAGTTGAACCGATTCGGCGCTGCCCCGTTCCCAATACGGCACCATGACCGGCTGCAATTCCGTGCGGTCGCAGTCGAGCTGACGCAAGAGCTCGAGCGTCCACTGCGCGGCGCCGTCGTAGGCGGGAGTGCCGGAAAGACGGCCGGGAAAAACCTCGGTGAGCACGCGCAATTGCTCATAGGCCGGACTGTTTTCGAGGGCCGCGTCGTAGAGCCGACGGAGCATTTGAACATCAGCCTCGTCCGGAGTGCCGGACTCCTGGGCGGACAGGGGCGCCGCGAGCACGAAGGCGACGAGGAGGGAAAGAAAGCGCATGGCTGAAGGTTTGGCCTCCTCCTCCGTGGACAGGCAAGCCATGAAATGCGGCCGGGACCCGATTTGATCCGCGGAGGCTCAGAACCACTTTCGGCGCCGCAGGTAAACCCAAGCGAGCGCGGTGAAGACCAGCGTGACGCCGAAGGCAATCTGGTAGCCGTAGCGCGACTTCAACTCCGGCATGTCCTCAAAGTTCATCCCGAACCAGGTGCCAACGACCATCACGGGGAGCGTGATCGCGGTCAGGGCGGTGAGAAACTTGATCCCCTCGTTGGCCTCGAATGCGGCCTTGTTGAGATAAATGTCGAACGACATGAGCAAGCGGTCGTGGTAACCATTCACGGCTGCCTCAAAGCGAACAAGGTTGTCCCGCAGATCGCGAAAGTAAGGGAGCAGCTTGCCGCGAATCATCTTGGACTCACCCCGGGCGAGCCGCTCGATCATGTCGCGCTGCGGGCGAATGATCTGGCGCAGTTTGGAAAAATCGGCGCGGACATGCAGCATCTCCTGCATGAAGGCTTTCGAGGAGGACGGACCGAGAACGAGTTCCTCGATCTCCTCGAGTTCGGTGCGCAGTTCCTCCACCACCGGAGCAAAGCCGTCGATGATGATGTCGAGCAAGGTGTGGGCCAGTCGGTCGGGCCCACGAGGCGCGAGCGCCGTGTTCTTGATCGCGCGCTCCTTCAGGGTCGCGACCGAACGCAAGGGTTCGCGGTGGAAGGTGACCAGGAAGTCCTTGCCGAGGAAGAAATCAACCTCGGTGGTGGCAAACTTGTCCTGCCGCGTGAAATCCACGGCGTGGGTGACCATGAACACATAGTCCTCGTAATCCTCGACCTTTGGCAGGTCGCTCGGCGTCACGCAGTCTTCAATCGACAGAGGGTGAAATTGAAAAACCCCTTCGAGGATGTTCTTGATCTCCTCTTCGGTGGCGTTGTCGAGGTCGACCCAGAGGATGAGTCCCTTGTCGGCGCGCACGAGACGCAGCGCCTCCACTTCAAGGTCGCGCCCGACCAGTTTGCCATCGCTGAAGATGAAGGAATGGATCATGCGTTGCCGGTGATGCTGCGCGGGCGCCGGACGGTGGCAAGCCCGGGGTGTGTCGATTCCGGCGAGCCACCCGCGTCCGCCTTTCGGGGCGTCGGGGATTGGGGCGACCGTCCAAAAGAGGATTGTCTCGCAAGGGTTGAATGCGGTCTACTCCCGGTTCTTCCTATGCAACTTCCCCGATTCCCCCTGTGGTCTGTCTTGAGTGTTGCCCTGTCCGTGACGGCGTTCGTTCACGCCGACGACGGCATGTGGCTGGTGACCAATCCGCCCTCCGCACAGTTGAAAGAGCGCTTCGGCTTTGAGCCTTCGGCCGACTGGCTCGAGCACGTGCAAAAATCGTCGGTGCGGTTCAACAACGGCGGCTCGGCCTCGTTCGCGTCGGC
Source organism: Candidatus Didemnitutus sp. (assembly GCA_030682505.1). Lineage (GTDB taxonomy): Bacteria > Verrucomicrobiota > Verrucomicrobiia > Opitutales > Opitutaceae > Didemnitutus. The sequence continues at coordinate 13,110 of JAUXOH010000365.1, forward strand.
GGAAGGACTGATCATCACCAATCACCACGTCGGAGCCGATGCGATCTACAAGCTCAGCACGAAGGAGCGTGATTTGCTCAAGCAGGGATTTCTCGCGCCGACTCGCGCCGCGGAGCTTCCGTGTGTCGACTTGGAGTTGAACGTGCTCATGTCGATTGAAGACGTGACGACCCGGATCAATGCCGGGGTGGCCGAGGGCCTGTCCGCGGCGGAAGCCCTGATCGCCCGCAACACGGCGAAGGCGGCGATCGAGAAGGAATCACTCGAACAGACCGGGTTTCGCAGCGACGTCGTGACGCTTTACCAAGGCGGCCAATACCACCTTTACCGTTACAAGGTTTATACCGACGTCCGCTTGGTCTTCGCTCCCGAGGAGCAGGCGGCCTTCTTTGGCGGTGACCCGGATAATTTCGAGTATCCCCGCTACAACCTCGATATTGCCGTCTTCCGCGCCTACGAAAACGGTGCCCCCGCGCCCGTGGATCATTTCCTGAAATGGAATCCCGCCGGGACGAAGGAAGGGGATCTGGTTTTCCTCACCGGTCACCCCGGGGCCACCCAGCGGCTCATCACGCTCGCCGAGCTCGAGTATGCCCGGGATGTGCAAACGCCCGGGGCGCTCCGCTGGCTGAAAAGCCGCGAGGTGTTGCTCAACAGCTTTGCCAAGGCCAGTCCGGAGAACGCCCGGCGCGCGCAGGACGAAATCCGCGGCATCGAGAATTCCCGCAAGGTGTGGGACGGCCGCATTGCCGGCCTGCTTGATCCCGCTCTCTTCACCGAGAAGAAAGCGGAAGAGGAGGCCTTGAAGAAGTTCGCCCTGGACAAGCCCGAATTCGAGGCCGCGGAGGCTTGGGACCGCATCGCGGAGGCCCAGGGGATCATCGCGCAAAACGCGATCCGGGCAAATTTCCTCGAGAACTATGGCTTCAACTCGGATCTCTACAGCCTCGCGCGCCGACTCACGCGGGTGGCTGTGGAGCGCGCCAAACCGAATGGCGAACGGCTCGCGGAATACCGCGACTCGGCGAAGAAGACCTTCGAGCTCGGATTGTTTTCCGCCAAGCCGATCTATCGCGATCTCGAACAGCTCAAGCTGCAGCACTACCTCACGGTGATGGCGATGGAGTTCGGCGTGAACGATCCGGCGGTGCAAATCGCGCTCGGAGGCAAAGCGCCTTCCGTGCGCGCGGCGGAGTTGGTCAACGGCACGAAGGTCGACGACGTGGCCGTGCGCCACGCCCTGGTTGAGCAGGACGAGGCCGCTCTGGCCGGCAACGATGACACGATGATGCAATTTGCGCGTTCAATCGACGCCCTCGCCCGGGATGCCCGGCGCACGATCGAGCAACAATCGGAGGTGAAGTCACAGGCCCACGCCCGCATTGCCAAGGTGCGTTACGCCAAGGACGGCGACAAGGCCTCCCCGGATGCCACATTTACCCTGCGCATCTCCTACGGCGCGGTGAAGGGAATCAACTTGGCGGGGACGCAGGTCCCGGCCTACACCAAGATCGGCGGCAAATTCGAGCGCGCCACCGAGCGCAACAGCGTGTCCCCTTATGATATCCCGGCCAGCTGGCTGGCGGCGAAGGACAAACTCAACCTCGAGGTGCCCTACAATTTCATCAGCACCTGCTACAGTATCGGCGGAAACTCCGGCAGCCCGGTTGTCAACCGTGCGGGCGAGTTCGTCGGCATCATTTTCGATGGCAACATCCACACTCTGGTGTGGAACTATGCCTACACCGACACGCAGGCCCGCTCGGTCAGCGTGGATGTGCGCGCGATCATCGAGGCGATGCGCAAAGTCTATGGCGCCGATGCGC
>JAUXOH010000226.1 GCA_030682505.1 Candidatus Didemnitutus sp.
GAAGCCGCCTTGGTCACGAAGATTTCCGGCACCACCACCAGTCTTTGTCAGATCAATGGCACCCGCATCGCACTGAATCACAGTGCGGCAATGAATATCCTGGTCGAGCGTTTGCCGGCTGGCGCGTGTTAAGCGGCAATGTCCGCTCGCCTCAAACTGACCGAGCTCGCCCCCGGCGCCACCGCGCGGGTGAAGGATTTTCCGAAAAACGGCACGGCGTTTCTTCGCCTGCGCGAAATGGGCCTGCTCCCGGGCACGGCGCTGACCTTTGTGCGCGTCGCTCCCTTGGGCGACCCGATCGAAATCAAGCTGCGCGGCTACAACCTGACGCTGCGCCGCGAAGAGGCCGACCAGATCACGGTCGAAATCTGATCCCGTGAGCACGCTGCCTCCGCACATCACGCCCCCCGCGAAGATGCGGTCAACCCCCGCCGATCGCACCCCGGTCTACGCGCTGGTCGGCAATCCCAACTGCGGCAAGAGCACGATCTTCAATGCCCTCACCGGCCTGAAGCAAAAGGTCGGCAACTATCCGGGCGTCACGGTGGAAAAGAAGATCGGCGAAATGTTTTCGCAGCACGGCAAACCGATCAAGCTCATCGATCTGCCCGGGGCGTACTCGCTTGCCGCCCGCTCGCCCGACGAAGCCGTGACGCGCGATGTGTTGCTCGGCCGTCGGGCCGACACCCCCCAACCCGATCGCATTCTCTGCATCGTTGACGCCAGCAATCTCGAGCGAAACCTCTACCTGCTGCACCAGATTCTCGATCTGGGGCGTCCGGTCATCGTTGTCCTCAACATGATGGACCTCGCGGCTGCGGCCGGCACCGAAGTCAGCGCTTCCCGCCTCGAAAAGGAACTCGGCATCCCGGTCATCGCGTGCGAGGCCGTCAACAACCTCGGCGTGATCGAGCTGAAGCTCGCCATGAGCCGCACGGAATCGCCGCTCGCGAAACATTCCTGGGACGTTCCGGCTGCCATCGCGCCGGCGGTCGCGGAGATCCAGGCCTCGCTCATCCAGAACGACGGCCGCCCCCCGCTGGTCGCGCGCGCCGAAGCCCTCCTGCTTCTCACCGACTTTGACAGCGTGCGGGTCGCCGGCTCGACGGCGCTGCACCCCAAGACCTCCGAGACCCTTCGCTCGTGGCAAACCCGCTGGGAGGCCGATGGCACTGACTGGGCCGGCACGCTCGTGGGCAGCCGCTATGATTCCATCGCCACGATTTGCGGACAGGTGGTGCGCCAGGTCGGCGAGACCGGTCCGTCCCTTTCCGACAAGATTGATACGGTGGTGGTTCATCCCGTATGGGGCTGGCTCGCCTTCGGCGCCGTGATGGCGGTGATGTTCCTCTCCATCTTCACGCTCGCGGAATACCCGATGAACGTGATCGACGGCGCCACCGCCGCACTCGCTGATGCCGTGAAGGACGCCATGCCCGCCGGCGATCTGCGCGATCTCATTGCCGACGGTGCCATCGGCGGAGTGGGGGGCATCCTCGTCTTCCTGCCCCAGATCCTGATTCTCTTTTTCTTCATCGGTTTGCTGGAAAGCACCGGCTACATGGCGCGAGCCGCCTTCATCATGGACCGTTTGATGAGCAAGGTTGGCCTCAACGGAAAGTCCTTCATTCCGTTGCTCGGCTCCTACGCGTGCGCGATTCCCGGCATCATGGCCACGCGCACCATCGAGGACCCCAAGGACCGGCTCGTCACCATCCTCGTCGCGCCGCTCATGAGCTGCTCGGCGCGCCTGCCGGTTTATCTTCTGCTGATCGCCGCCCTGCTGCCGAGTGACGCCGTGCCGGTTGCGACCAAGGTCGGCATCATGTTGTTGATGTATGCGCTCGGCACGATCGGCGCCTTTGGTTTCGCGTGGTTGTTCAAGCGCACACTCCTGAAGGGCGAACCGCCGCTGATGATCATGGAGCTGCCGCCGTACCGCCTTCCCCGGGTGCGCGACGTCGCCCTGCAGATGCTTGAGCGCGCCAGTATCTTCATCAAGCGCGCCGGCACCATCATTCTCGGCATCAGCATCGTGCTTTGGTTTCTCTCCACCTATCCGAAGCATCCCGATCCGACGGCGACCCCGACCGAGCAGACGGCCCACAGCTTTGCCGGTCGCGCCGGACACTTGATTGAACCCACCATCAAGCCGCTCGGCTTCGATTGGCGCATCGGCATCGGCCTCATCACGTCCTTCGCGGCGCGCGAGGTCTTCGTCAGTTCGATGGGTGTCGTCTTCGGGGTCGAAGGCGCGGAGGACGAGGATACCGCCCCGCTGCGCGATGCGCTGAAGAAAGCGTCCTGGCCCGATGGAGCACCGGTCTTTACGCCGTTGGTTTGCTTCACGCTCATGATCTTCTATGTTTTCGCCATGCAGTGCATGGCCACCGTCGCCGTGGTGAAGCGCGAGACCAACTCGTGGCGTTGGCCGTTGTTTCAGATCGCCTACATGACCGGCACGGCGTGGGTGTTGAGTTTCATTGTCTATCAAGGCGGGCGCGCCCTCGGTTTCTAAGATGACCGCGGAACTCCAAACCTACGTCGCGCTCGGCGTGGTGTCCCTCGCCGTCCTCTACTTGATCCGCACGGCGCAGAAAAAAAGAAACCAGCCCGGCTGCGGTGGTGATTGTGGTGCGGTCAGCCCCGAGGTGAAGAAGCTCCAGGCGCGCCTCAAGCGCTAGTCCGGACCGGGTCGGCCCGACCGGTTGCGCCCTCATCAACGGACGGCGCCAACCTAGGATTTTTCCAGAAGTCTTCGGCTCTGTCCGGTTTTATCGCGTCGGCCCGGCGCTCAACCCGGGCATTATTTTCGCTGTTACCACCATGAATCTGCTTTCCCTATCCCGCCTTAGCTTCGCCCTCGCGGCCTCCGCGCTGTGCTTTGCCCCTCTCTCCCTTCGCGCCGTCGAACCCCACCTGGTTTGCGCCGATCAGACCGCGGTCGGGATGCCCGACTGGGTGCGTTCGGGCGTCGTCTACGAAATCAATGTCCGCCAGTATTCCGCCGCCGGCAACTTCGCCGCCGTCACCGCCGACCTGCCGCGTCTGCGCGCCCTCGGGGTCGACATCCTCTGGCTAATGCCCATTCACCCCATCGGGGAAGTCAATCGCAAGGGCCCGCTCGGCAGTTACTACGCGGTGCGCGACTATCTCGGCATCAATCCCGAGTTTGGCACCAAGGATGATTTCCGCGCCTTCATGACCGCGGCACATTCGCAGGGCTTCCGCGTCATCCTTGACTGGGTCGGCAATCACACGGCTTGGGACAACCCGCTCGCCGCCGATCATCCCGATTACTATTTGCGCGACGACGCCGGAACCTACCAGCCGCCGACCGGCTTTGATTGGACGGATGTGATCCAACTCGATTTTTCCAACCCCGCCGTCCTCGACTACCAAACCATGGCGCTCACTTATTGGGTGAAGGAATTTGGCGTCGACGGCTACCGTTGCGATTATGCGACCGGCGTGCCGACGACCTTTTGGAACGAACTCACCGCGCGCCTGCGCCGCGTGCGGGCCGACCTGTTCTTCCTTTCCGAGTCCGATCTGCCGCAACACCAGCTTCACGCCTTCAATGCCTCCTACGGATTCGACATGATGCACGCCATCAACGCCGTCGGCGCCGGAACCAAGGGCGTCTCGCACCTTGATGACACGCTGACCCGTTCGCGCGTCCGGCTGCCCGCCGGCGGCGCCCTGATGTACTACACCAGCAATCACGACGAAAACAGCTGGCAGGGCACGGAGTTTGAACGTTTGGGCGCCGGCACGGCGGCCTTTGCCGTCCTCTCCTTCATGCTTGATGGCATTCCGCTCATCTACAACGGCCAGGAAATCGGCCTGGACCGCCGCTTGGAATTCTTTGAGCGCGATCCGATCATTTGGCCCGGCACCGGACACGCGCTCACGCCGTTTTATCAAATCCTGGTGCACTTGCGCCGCACGCATCCGGCCCTGCGCACGGGCGCGCCGATGCGCCGGATCGATACGACCGGGCAGGAGTCCATCTACGCCCTCCTGCGCGGGCAGGCCGGCTCCCGCATCGTCACCCTGCTCAATCTCACCGGGAAAGAAGCTCTGGCCGACGCCTATGATCCGGCCTTGGCCGGGCGCTGGCGCGATGCCTTTACGGGCGAAGAGGTCACGCTCGCGGCCACCGTGCCGCTCGAACTCAAGGCGTGGCAGTATCGCGTCTTGGTGTCGTTGGAGTGATCGCTACGGGTGCTCGCGCCGGGTCATCTTTCCCGTTGCGGCCCGACTGGCGCAGGCTAGCGTCGCGGGCCTATGACCCTTCGACCCCTGCTACCCCTGGCGGTCCTCTTAGGATTGGCCGGGGTTGTTCATGCTCAGGAAAAACCGGTGGTTTTTTCGGGCGCGCAAATCATTCCGATCACCGGCCAACCCATCGCCCGCGGCGTGCTCGTGGTACAGGGCGGCAAGATCACCGCCCTCGGGGCGTTGGGGTCGGTTGCCATTCCCGCCGGTGCCGAGATTCACGACGCCACGGGCAAGATCATCATGCCCGGCCTGGTCGATTCCCACAGTCACATTGGGGGAGGGCAGGGGGCTGATGGCTCCAATCCGATCCAGCCCGACGTGCGCGTGCTCGACGCCATCGATGTGCGCAGCCCTTCGATTCAAAAGGCGCAGGCCGGCGGCATCACCACGGTCAATGTCATGCCGGGCTCCGGTCACCTCATCAGCGGCCAGACGCTCTATCTCAAGCTCCGCGATGGTCGCGTGGTTGATGATGTGCTGATCAAGAACGCCGACGGCTCCCTCGCCGGCGGACTCAAGATGGCCAACGGCACCAACTCGATCCGGTCGTCGCCCAACTTTCCCGGCACGCGCGGCAAGTCCGCCGCGCTCGTGCGCACCCAGTTCATCAAGGCGCAGGAATACAAGGCCAAGATCGCCCGCGCCAAGGACGATCCCGAAAAACTGCCGCCGCGCGATCTCGCCCTCGAAATGCTGGTCGAGGTGCTCGACGGCAAACGCGTCGTGCAACATCACACCCACCGGCACGACGATATCCTCACGGTGCTCCGCCTCCAAAAGGAGTTTGGCTTCAAAGTGGTGCTCCACCACGTCAGCGAGGGCTGGAAGGTCGCCGCGGAAATCGCCGCGGCCGGGGTCGCCTCATCGATCATCATCGTCGATTCGCCGGGTGGAAAACTGGAAACAAAAGACCTGAGCTTCGCCACCGGCGCGATTTTGGAAAAGGCCGGCGCGCTCGTCGGCCTGCACACCGACGACGGCGTGACCGACTCCCGCCATTTCCTGCGTTCCGCCGGCCTCGCGGTACGGGCTGGCATGACGCGCGATGGCGCCCTCCGCGCCGTCACCCTCGCCAACGCCCAGATGCTCGACCTCGCCGACCGGGTCGGTTCGCTCGAGCCGGGCAAGGACGCCGACTTCCTCGTTCTCTCCGGTGACCCGCTCAGTGTCTACACGCAGGTTGAGCAAACCTGGATCGAGGGCTCCAAGGTCTTTGATCTCAGCGATCCGCAAGACCGGCTCTACGCCCTCGGTGGCGCCGGGGCGGGCGACGCGGTCAGTCCTCCGCTCTGCTGCTTCGGCAACGCCTGGGATATTATCGCCAACGCCAATGCTGTTCTTTTTGGAGGTGCCCAATGAACCACTCTGCGACTTCACTCTCCCGCGCGTTGCTCGGCGCTGCGGCCATCCTGCTGGCGACCCTCCCGGGTTTCGCTGCGACCCATCCGCCGCTCGCGATTCACGGTGCCGTCATTCACACGCTCGCCGGTGCCTCCATCCCCGACGGCCTGGTGCTCGTGCGCGACGGCAAGATCGCCTATGTCGGGACGGCCGCTGGTCAGGCCTACGCGGCAGACTATCAGGTCGTCCGCGCCCAGGTTGTCACTCCGGGTCTCATTGACGCCCGCGCCACGGCCGGTCTCTCGGGGCTGCTCAACCAAGCGCACGATCAGGACATGCTCGAGCGCTCCAGCCCCGTGCAACCGGAGTTGCGCGCCATCGACGCTTACAATGCGCAGGATCCGCTCGTTGCCTGGCTGCGTGATTTCGGTGTCACGACGATCAACACCGGACACGCCCCCGGTGCGCTCGTTTCCGGTCAAACGATGATTGTGAAAACCTTCGGTCGCAGCGTGGAGACCGATGTCATCAACCCGGCCGCCATGACGGCGGTTTCCCTCGGCA
>JAUXOH010000240.1 GCA_030682505.1 Candidatus Didemnitutus sp.
CGACTGAGGTCGGCGCGAAAACGTTTCAGAAATCCGATGATCCACCGGTGACGGACTTCAGCATAGTGCGACGCACTGAAAGCAACGGGAGCAACGCACTGGCCGGGAGGAACCGCCTTGTCCACTTCCGCCAAGAGCTCGATCCGGCCATAAACACGCCCCGTGGTCATGTTGGTCCCCCGGGCTTCGCCGAGGGCCGCGACCGTCATCGCGAGGGCGCACGCCGCGAACAGTCGGAGCCGGTGAGCTCCGATTCCAGACGCGTCCATGCGCGGAACCATCCATATTCCGTCCTGTTTCATCCTTGAATGGGTCCCTTAACGGCACGCCACCGGTTCGATTTAGCAAATAGCACGCCGCGCGATTCGTTTCTTCTGCCGCCGGAAAGTGCCTTTCGCTTGCTGGAGCCGTGGAAAATGGAGGAGGCCGTGCACCCCTGCACGGCCTCCTGTGTGACAACATACCAGTCAGTCCTAACTAGATTCGGAAATTGTCTTGGGTGCGGTTTCGAGCGTTCAGCGCATGGCAACGGTCTTGCCGTTGGCGTGGTTGGCCTGGCTCATCATCTGGTGGAAGCCGGCGGTATTGGCGCTGTAGGCGGCGGTGATCACGCCGACCAGGTTTTTTTCGTTGACGGAAACCGCGTCGGCTTCGTCGTTATTGACCCCCTGCACGATGTAACCGTGGCGATCTTCGCCGATGACGCTGTGTGCGACGTAACCGCCATTCGACTTGCGATAGACAACCGTCATGCCCTTCTTGATTTGGTTGTAGGCCATTTCGGTGATCACGACAGCGGTGTTCGGGGCGTAGAGGGGTTCCATCGAGCTGCCGATACCCCAGAGAACCGTTGCGCCCGACTTAGCCGCTACGACTTCGGCGATTTTCATCTCGGTGCCCCGGTCAACGACCACGGGGGCCGGCGTATTTTGCGCGATCTTGGCCAGGAGGCGTTGGCTCTTGATTCCAGCGCTGGCGCTGGCGGAGATTGCGACGACCGCGAGGGTGAGGGCGGCGAAGCGGAGAAGGGTGCGGGTCGTTGTCATGCGACCAGAGTGCCCGAAATCGCGAAACCCGATCATCCGGGTGCCTACGCGACCCGGCCTCGGGATTTCCCTTAGGGCTTTACCCCCGGCTAAAGCCGGGCGAAGGTGGGCCGATAGAAAACCACGGTGATCGCCCCTCCCGTTCCCCCTTCTTTACCAATGATCCGAGCCCTCTATGCCGAAGATGACCCCAATGTAGCCGGAATTGTCCGCAGCTATGTGGAACACTTTGCGCCAGACTGGGAACTGCAGATCGTTCCAAACGGCACCGAATGCCTCAGGCGGATGGCCTTGGGTGGTTACGACATCCTTTTGCTCGATATGGTGCTGCCTGACACCGATGGGCTGCAGATACTTGGGGAGCTCGCTCGCCGAAATGACACGACACCGGTGGTCATGGTAACGGGCCACGGCCAAACTGATTTCGCCGTCCGGGCCCTCCGGGCTGGCGCGGCGGATTGCGTCGACAAGACCTCCCCGCAATTCCTGCAACTCGTCGATATCGTCAAACGGGTGCAAGCCCAGCATGCCGCGGGCCGGAAACGGCCGGCGTCAGCCAGCATCCCCGGCAAGCATTCCGTGATGCTGATCGAAGGCTCGAGTGCGGTGACCGCGAGCATCCGCGAGTTTTTCACGACCCATGCCTCGCAATTTGAGCTGAGCGTCGCGGCAACGGCCGCCGAGACGACCGCCTTCATCGCGGCGGGCACCCCAGCGAGCGCCATCATCATCGGGCCCAATCCCCCTGGCACCACCCCGCTCGAGACCATGCGCCGGGTGCATTCTCAGGCGACGCAGGTGCCGACCCTGATTGTCTCCTCCCGCAGCGACGGCGAAACCGCCGTGGCCGCATTCAAGCTCGGCGCCCAGGATTTCATTCTCCAGAAGTCGGACTACCTGATGGAGCTCGTCTTCTCGCTCAACAACATGCTGCGACGGGCCGAGACCGAGCGCCAAAATGTCCGGCTCTCGCACGAGCTTGAAACGCTCAATCAATCCCTGGAGGCGCAAGTCACCGCGCGCACACGTGAACTGCAGGCGCTCTCCCTGCGCCTCTTGCGCATCCAGGAGGATGAACGCCGGGCCATCGCACGCGAGCTGCACGACGAGGTCGGTCAGATTCTCACGGGCTTGAAATTCCAACTCGGGTCCGCCCAGCGCGCGACCGGGAATCAGCCGGCGGCCGCCTCCATCGCCGAGGCCATGACCACCGCCAGCACTTTGCTCGAACATGTGCGCGCACTCACCCAGAAATTCCATCCCCGCGTGCTCGATGACCTCGGTCTCCAACCCGCCCTGGAGTGGCACCTGAAGCAATTCACCAAACAAACCGGCATCGCCGTCGACCTCGCCCTCGACCTCCCAACGAACCGTTTGCCCTCTGATCTGGAAACCGTCGTTTACCGGATCGTGCAGGAAGCACTCACCAACGCCGCCCGTCACTCCCATGCCAAGCAGGCCTCCGTCGCGGTCACTCTCGACTCACGGCATCTCATCGTCGAAATTGCTGACCGCGGTCGCGGTTTCGATCTCGCCAAAGCGCTCGCCCGCACGGATTCACTCGGCCTCGCCGGTTTGCGCGAGCGCGTCAACCTTGCGGGCGGCCGCATCGAAATCCATACCCAGCCCGGAGCCGGCACCCGCATCCAAGCGGAGTTTCCTCTCGTCGCTGACGGCGCAACTCCGGCCGTTTCGCCATGAACACGGTCATTCTGGCTGATGACCACGATATCGTGCGGCGCGGCGTGCGCGCCGTCTTGGAGGCGGACGGAAGATTCCAGGTGGTCGCGGAAGTGTCGGACGGTCTGAGCGCGGTCCAGATGGTGGAAAAGCACAAGCCGAGCCTGCTCTTTCTCGATTTGTCGCTCCCCCGGCTTCACGGGCTCGAGGCGCTCCGTCAGATCCGCATCACCAGCCCGACGACGAAGGTGCTCGTGCTCTCGATGCACAATGACGAACCCTACGTCATCGAAGCCCTGCGCAGCGGCGCGTCGGCCTATATCTTGAAGGGCTCCGAATCGGACGAAATCGTCCGCGCCACGCAGGAGGTGCTGGCCGGTCGTCGTTTCCTCAGTGCGCCTCTCACCGAGTGGGCCATCACTGCGCTCGCGGTGAAAACCCCCGAGACCAGCGATGCCTACAACACCCTGTCGCCCCGCGAGCGGGAAGTGCTGCAGATCAGCGCTGAAGGTTTTTCGAACGCCGAAATCGCCGAGAAGCTTTTCATCAGTGCGCGCACCGCCGAGACCCATCGCGCCAACCTGATGCGCAAGCTCAACCTGCAGACGCAGACCGATCTCGTGCGCTACACCATTCGGCGCGGACTCATCCAAGCCTGACCGGCCCGGTCACGACCGGACACAAAAACGCGGCGCTCCGGGAGCGCCGCGGGAAAGCGGGTCGGGACAACCGGGCGCGCGGGTGATCAGGTCTTCGGTCCACCCTGCGCAAAGTAACGCGCGCGCAGGCGGAGGCCGTTGAGCCGGATGAAACCGGTCGAGTCGGTTTGGTTATACCAGCTCTTCACGCCTTCCATCGAGGCGATGTTCATGTCGTAGAGGGAGTACTTCGACTTGCGGCCGCAGGTGATGATGTTGCCCTTGTAAAGCTTGAGCCGGACGGTGCCGCTGACGTGTTTCTGGGACTCGTCGATCAGCACCTGCAGCGCCTCGCGTTCGGGGGCGAACCAGAAGCCGTAATAAATGAGCTCGGCGTATTTCGGGATGAGCGAATCCCGCAGATGCATCACCTCGCGGTCCATCGTGAGCGATTCCACCTGACGGTGGGCCTGCATGAGGATCGTTCCGCCCGGTGTTTCATAGACTCCGCGCGACTTCATGCCAACGAAACGATTCTCCACGAGATCGACGCGTCCGATGCCATGCTTGCCGCCCAGCTTGTTGAGCGTCTTGAGCACGCGGGCCGGGGTCAGGCGCTTGCCGTTCACGGCGACGCAATTGCCCTTTTCGAACTCCAGCTCGACGTATTCAGCCTTGTTCGGGGCATCCTCGGGCGACACGGAAAGCTTGAACATGGCCTTGTTGGCCTTCGTGGTCGGATCGAACCACGGATCCTCGAGGATGCCCGCCTCGTAGGAGATGTGCAGGAGATTGCGGTCCATCGAATACGGCTTCTTGAGCGAGGCCTCGACGGGAATGTTGTTTGTCCGGCAATATTCGATCATCTCGGCGCGGCCGGGAAATTCGTCGCGGAATTTCTCGATCTTCCACGGGGCGACGATCTCGAGCTGGGGGGCGAGCGCCATGTAGGTGAGTTCGAAGCGGCATTGGTCGTTGCCCTTGCCGGTGGCGCCGTGCGCCACGGTGTCCGCCTTTTCCTTGCGCGCGATTTCGATCTGCGCCTTGGCGATGAGGGGGCGGGCGATCGACGTGCCGAGGTAATACTGGCCCTCGTAGACCGCATTGGCGCGAATCATCGGATAGATGAAGTCGGTGGCAAACTCGTCGACCAGATCGAGCGTGTAGTGCTTGGACGCACCGGTCTTTTTGGCCTTGGCGGCAAGCCCCTTGAGTTCCTCCTCTTGGCCGATATCGGCCGCGAACGTGACGATTTCGGCGTCGTAGGTTTCGCGGAGCCATTTGACGATGACGGAGGTGTCGAGACCCCCTGAGTATGCGAGCACGATCTTCATGGTAAGGCGCACAGCTTGGAACCGCCGGGGCCCGGCTCGCAAAGGAAAAATCGGTTACCACTCAAAACACCACCGCCCCGGGGGCTGAGGTGCGCCCGTGCCCGCAGATTTCGATCCCTTGGGGCCCCCTTACCTGTCCCGCATCCGCGCCAGCGTGGCGACAATGGCTTTTTGCACGTGCAGACGGTTTTCCGCCTCGTCAAAGATCACCGAGCGCGGGTGGTCGAGCACCTCTTGGGTGACTTCCTCGCCGGCGTGGGCTGGCAGGCAGTGCATGAAAAGGGCGTCCGGCTTGGTCGCCTCGAAAAGCTGGGTCGAGACCTGATAGGGCATCATCCGCTTGGCGCGCTCCTCGCTCTCACCCTCCTGCCCCATGCTCGCCCACACATCGGTGTAAACGAGGTCCGCCCCCGCGACCGCTTCGCGCGGGTCGGCGGTGTAATGGAACTGCGCTCCCAACTTCGCCGCCGCGTCGCGAATCTCCGCCGTCGGCTCGAAACCGGCCGGCCCGCCAAGCGAAACACTCATGCCAAACACATGCGCGCCGAGGATCCAAGAGTTGGCCATGTTGAAGCACGTGTCGCCGAGGAACGCGACTTTCCGGCCTTTCAGGGAAGCGAACAAATCACCCGTCGGTCCGGCCCAGCGTTCCGCCGCAGTGAAGGCATCGGTATAGATTTGGCAGGGATGCAGATAATCCGTCAGGGCGTTGACGACCGGAATCGAACCGCGTTCGGCCAACTCGGTGACGTCGCGGTGCGCGTAGGTGCGCACGACGAGCCCGTGCACGAAGCGCGACAACACGCGCGCCGTGTCGGCGATGGATTCTCCGCGGCCGATCTGAATATCATTCTTGCTCAGAAACAGCGGGTTGCCCCCGAGTTCGTGAATGCCGACTTCGAACGAGACGCGCGTGCGCGTGCTGCTCTTAGAAAAAATCATCGCCCACGTCTGGCCTTCGAGGGGCTTCTCATGGCGGCCCCGCTCCTGCTTGTAGCGCCGGGCGAGCGCAAAAAGCTGCGCCACTTCGGCAGCGGCGAAATCAGTCTCGGCGAGAAAATGACGGGCGGCCATCAAACGGTCTCCTTCTTTTGCAGCACGCCGCGAATGATTTCGGTGGCTTGCTGGAGTTGGGCGGCCGTCGCGATGAGCGGCGGCAGCAGGCGCACGGTGTTGCCCCCCGCAATCGGCACGAGCAGACCCGCGTCGCGGCACGCGGCCACATACGGCACGGGGTCGCTTTGCAGGACGAGTCCGAGCATGTAGCCGCGACCGGTAACCCCCTTCACTTGGTTGGGAAATTCCACGACGAGCTTCTCCAGTTCGGTTTTCCATGCCGCGCCGTTGGTCCGCACGTGTTGGAGCAACTGGTCGCGTTCGATGACATCGAGCACGGCAAGCGCCGCCGCGCAGGCCAGGGGTGTGCCGCCGAAGGTCGATCCGTGCGAGCCGGGGGTGATAAGGTCGGCGTGTTTCTCCGCCGCCCAGATGGCCCCGATGGGATAGCCACCGCCGAGCCCCTTGGCCATGCCGATGGCGTCCGCCCGCACTCCACTGTGTTGAAACGCGTAAAACGTGCCGGTACGCCCGATGCCGCATTGGACCTCGTCAAGCATGAAGAGCAGGTTGTGCTGGTCGCAGAGGCGGCGCAGGCCCCAAAGAAATTCGTCGGTGCACGCGTTGATCCCGCCCTCGCCCTGCACGGTCTCGAGAAAGATCGCCGCCGTGTGCTCATCGATCAGGGAGGCAAAACTCTCGAGGTTGTTCAGTTCGCCGAAAGCAAAGCCCGGCACGAGCGGTCGAAAACCTTTCTGCACCTTTTCCTGCGGCGTCGCGCTCATGCCGCCGAAGGTGCGGCCGTGAAACGCCTGCTGGGCGCAGAGGATCTTGATGCACTTCCCTTCCTCGCCGGATTTGCGAATCCCGTGGAGCCGCGCCAGTTTGATCAGGCCTTCGTTGGCCTCGGCGCCGGAGTTGCAGAAGAAAACGCGGCCCGGTCCGGCCTGCTGCACGAGACGGCGCGCCAGTTCGCCCTGATTGGGGTTGCGGAAAAGATTGCTGGCGTGGATGAGCTCGCCCGCCTGTTGGCGAATCGCCGCCACCCACGCAGGGTGACAGTGCCCGAGTGCATTCACGGCAACGCCGGAGGTGAAGTCGATGAAGGACCGGCCGGAGTCGTCCCACACCATGATGCCGGCGCCCCGCACGATGGTCAGGGGCGAACGGTTGTAGCTCTTCATGACGTAGGCGTCGTAGAGCTCCGCGGTATTGGTGCGAACGAGGTTGGGCGGTGTCATGGGCAGAGAATAGAATCAGGCGGGGGGGAAGGAAACGTCGGAATGCACCCGGCAAACCCCGGGGCCGGACCGCTCAATCGTGGACGATCTCGGTGCCAACGCCCCGGTCGGTGAAGATTTCGAGCAGCAGGCTGTGCGGCATGCGACCGTCGACAAAATGCACGCGCTGCACGCCTTCCTGCAAGGCGCGCACGGCGCTGGCGATCTTGGGCCGCATCCCCTTGTCGATGACGCCCCTCTTCTTCAAGCCATCGACGTCTTCCACCTTGAGGGTCGAGATGAGCGACTCGGGATTGTCCGGGTCGGCCAGCAGGCCGGGGACATCACTCATATACACGAGACGACGAGCACGCAGGGCACTGGCCACGCGGCCGGCGGCGGTGTCGGCATTCACGTTGTAGGGTTTGCCGTCGTAGCCTTCGGCCACGGGTGAAATCACGGGCATGAAGCCCTCGGCGATCTCCTTCTTGATCAGCTTCACCTTGACCTCAGTGGGTTCGCCCACA
>JAUXOH010000242.1 GCA_030682505.1 Candidatus Didemnitutus sp.
CGTTGAGCTCAGGTGGTGTCATGTTCCGCGCCGTGCAGGGCTGGCTGGAGAAACTCCAGCAACTGCGTTGTCTGCACCGCCACCTGGCCCTTGTCGCGCGCAAGCAAGTCCGCCGCGAGTCCATGCCACACGACGCCTCGCGCCGCGGCGAGCCACAAATCGTCCGGCGCCTGCGCCATCAATCCGCCCACGAGCCCGGCCAGCAGATCCCCACTGCCCCCGCGGGCCAACACCGGTCCCCCAAAAAAACTGTAGGCAGCCCGCCCGCCCGTCTCGACGCTGGTCGGGGCGCCCTTGCGAACCAGCACAGCCGCCGGCGCCAGGACGGAGGCGATCCGCGCAAACTCTCCCGCGTGCGGCGTGACGATGAGCGGCCGGTCGCCCACGGCCGCCATGATTTCCGGCTGCAAAGCGTCGGCATCGAGCAGGAGCGGAAAAGTTGTCCCGCGAACGATTGCCTGGACGGCGGCGAGGGTCTCGGGCGCGGCCCCGAGGCCTGGACCGATCAGCAGCGCGGTGGCCCGCGGGAGATGCTCGAGCAGCGACAATGCCCCGGCCACGGAGAGTCCGCCGTGTGCCGTTTCAGGCCAGCCAATCCACATCGCCTCGGGAAACTTGGCCGCATACTCCGGCACGAGCGACGCGGGCACAAAGGCCGTCAGCAAACCCACTCCACTGCGCAAAGCCGCCTTTACGGTCATGAGCACCGCACCGGGATAATTGCGCGAGCCACCCACGACCAGCAGATGGCCATAGGTCCGCTTGTCACTTTGCGTCGGCCGCAGCTGCGCCAATGGCCTCAGCACCGCAGCGAGAAGCACGGTCTGTTGTGTTTTGCGCTGGTTGTCTTCCCCCGCGAAGAAACCAAGGTCGAGGTAACGTACGCGGCCCACCAGAGCCGCGTTGGTCGCGGCAACCACCGGCGACTTCACGACGCCGGTGGCATAGGTGAAATCCGCCCGAAACACCGTCTTGCCGTTCGCCTCCCCCATTCCGCTCGGCAGATCAACGGACGCACGGAAAGAAATGCGCGGATGGGTGTTCACCCAGGCGATTGCCTCGGCGGTGGAGTCATCGAGCGGCGGCCGAAACTGAAAACCAAAAACTCCGTCCAGGCACACGTCGACGTGCGCCAGCTCGCGCTTGAGGGTCGCGAGGTCCACCTCCCGCACCCGACCGTCCGCGGAAATCCGCAATTCCTCCAGAGATTGCGAGGTCAGGGGCCGTAGGCCTGTCTCACCGAAAACCAACAGGATTTCCGCCTTCGCCTTTCGACGCGCGGCAAGGAGCGACTTGGTGGCGAGCAGCGCGTCCCCCCCGTTGTGCCCCTTGCCCACTAGCACGAGCAAGCGGGCATTCTCGGGCAAACCGCCCAGCTCACGGAAATCGGCAAGAATCCCCTTCGCGATGGCCGCACCCGCCCGCTGCATCGCGGCCCATTCCGCCGCCTCGTCGCGCAACAACGTCGATTCCCAAGCTTTCGCCTCGGCACACGACAGCACAGGATGCGACGCCACGTTTGACATGGCTGCACGCTAGGTGAACGTCTGTCGCCGGAAAAGCCCTAACCGACCGGGCGGGAGACCGCTCAACCGTTCTTCACCAGCGCCGCCACCGCCATGGCGTGGGAATCAATGTGCGAGAGGCTGAGCCAGACATGCGTGGCACCGACCTCCGCCAGCAAGGCGGTCGCTTTGGCATCGAGCCGCACGAGCGGTTCTTTGCGCGAACCATGGTAGACGGAAATTGAGGTCCAATCGAGGTGCGGTCCAATGCCGGTTGTAAAACACTTGGAGACCGCCTCCTTGGCCGCCCAACGCGCGGCGTAGTGTTTATGCGGATATTTCAGGGTGCTGCAGTAAGCCTGTTCTTCGTCGGTGAAAATGCGCCTGAGGAATCGTTCGCCGTGTTTCTCCAGCACTTTGCGAATGCGTTCGGTTTCGATGAGATCGCAGCCGAGACCGACCAGCGTGCCGCCAGGAGGGAGAGTAATGTTCATGGATTCATCCGCGCTTTCATTTCGCGCACCGCTTCTTCGATCCCGGTGAAGAGCGCGCGACTGATGATGCTGTGGCCGATATTCAATTCGTGGAGATGGGGAATGGTGCGGACCTCGGCGATGTTGATGTAGTTGATCCCGTGACCGGCGTTGACGACGAGACCGAGTCCGCGTGCTTGCGTGGCACCCAGACACAGTCGTTTGAATTCATCCGCGCGGGCCGGGCCATGAAAGGCGTTGGCGTAGGCGCCGGTATGCAGTTCGATCCACGGCGCACCCAGCTTGGCGGAGAGGGCAATTTGATGCTCATCCGCGTCAATGAAGAGACTGGTCTTGATGCCGGCGGTGTTCATCGCATCGGTGACGCGCGCAACCTTGTCGCGGTGCTTGACGACATCGAGGCCCCCTTCCGTGGTGATTTCCTCGCGGCTCTCCGGCACGAGGCACACGGAATGGGGCTTCCAGCGCAGCGCGAGGTCGGTCATCTCGGGCGTGCAGGCCATCTCGAGGTTGACGCGGGTCGTGGTGGCTTC
>JAUXOH010000247.1 GCA_030682505.1 Candidatus Didemnitutus sp.
ACGCGCGTAGTCGATGGCCTCGCCGAGGATGCGGGCAGCTTCCTGCGGGGCGTGGAAGCCCATGGAGTTCTCAGCCGCGACATAGTCCATCCGCCACTGGGCTTTGCGGTGCAGGGCGCGGGCTTTCTCGAGTTGCGCGTCCGTGGCGCCGGCCTTGGCAGCGGCGCTGATGGCGTGGATCAGTTCCACCGTCGCTTCCTCGGCGCGGGTGAGGAGCTTGGCGTTGCGCCCTTGGTTGATCAGCGCGCGATCCATGATCTCCTTCTCCGGCACGCGATGGCAGGTTTGGCAGGCGGCGGCGACGTTGAGCAGCGGGCTGCGTACGTGGTGGTTGCTGACCTTGATGGCTCCCTCGCGTTGGTAGGGCATGTGACAGTCGGAACAAGAAACGCCGGCGCGCGCGTGGATGCCTTGGCTCCACATTTCGAATTCCGGATGTTGAGCCTTCAGCATCTTGGCTCCGCTCTCGGCGTGCGTCCAATCCGCAAAGCCGATCTCGTCGTAATATTCCTCCATCTGCTCGGCGCGCAGGCCCTTGTCCCACGGGAACGTGACGAGTTTCTTGTCGCCCTTGAAATAATATTCCACGTGGCACTGCGCGCAGACGAGCGTGCGCATCTCCTGGCGCGTGGCCTCGGTGTTGGGTTGATACGGCTCCCGCTTTCCCTCGCGGCGCCAGCGCTCGATACTGGAGAGATGGGGCGTGGGCTGGCTGGATTCGGCTAGGGCGCGGATACCGTTGATGAACGCGGGGCGGCTCACGCGCAGGTTCATGGTGTCGGCGTCGTGGCAATCGATGCAGGTTACCGGGTGCGAGACGTGCTTGCGGGCCTCGGAAAAGGGCATCGGCGACAAGACCTCGAATCCCCTTTGAATCTGCGCCTCGCGATGTTCCTTGCCTGCCGGGGCGCCGGCCTCAAGACCGGCGGCGATGTAGGCGGGCAGGACGGCGGAGTGGCAATGCAGACACGCGCCCGGTTGCTTGAATTTGCTCACGCGGTCGGTCATGTCCTGATCCTGCAACATGTAGGCGTGGCCGCGGTCCTCGCGGTAATCGGCGGCGAAGCCGTAGCCGGCGAACAGCGTGCGATAGACGGGATATTCATCGAGGCGTTGGAAGGCCTCGCTGCCGCCGTGGGTGGTGCGTTCGGTGTCCACCGTGCGCCGGTAGCTATCGTATTGGCGGGGGTAGTTCTTGCCCCAGATCGCGGGATCGACGGTATTCTCGTCCACTTCGACGACGCGGAACACATGGGAGGTGGCCTCGGCTTTGCGCTCGACGATGTTTTGATAGAGAAAGAGGACGCCGAAAGTCGCGGCCGCGAACACCGCGATGAGTCCGAGGTAGCCGACGGTCGTGATGCCGCGAGAGTTGGTAAGGAGGGGGTTTTTCATGACGGAGAGGCGGAGGTTGGAAGGTTAGCGCACGGGGCCGTGGCCGACGTCGCGGTGACAGTGCACGCAATCGAGCATCCGGCGGGGATCACCGGCGTGAGTGATCACTTCGCTGACAATGGATTGGTGACAGGAAACACAGTTTGCCTGCAGCACGGCGGAATTGACCGGTCGAATCATGATCGGCTCGTGATAGTCCTGCAGCGTGAAGCCCTTGGAGTGCCAGAAACCGTTTTCCGCCTTGCTGAGGTATTTCGCGATGAAGCCCGTGGGCGTGTGGCAGTCGTTGCAGGAGGCGACGGCGTGGTGCGGGGACTTGAGCCAGCCGTCGTAATGCTCGCGCATGACGTGGCAATTCACGCAGGCCTTCGGATCGTTGGAAAAATAGGAGAGCCCGTGCGCGTAGGTAAAGGTGTGGGTGCCGAGGCCGACGAACAGACCCACGACGCCGGCGAGGGCGATGGCGAGGAATCCGTGTTTCTTGCCCAGCTGGTTCATCTCGCGAGATTGAAAAGACGACTTGCGCGCGCGTCAAATGCCGTCGAGCATTTCGCACCGCAGGGAACAAGAACTGAACGATATCGGCGGCACGACCGGCTCACGCGACGGGATTGCTCAACGTGCCGATGCCCTCGATCTCGACCGCGATCGTGTCGCCGGGTTGCAGCCACACCGGGGGCTTGCGCGCGAAACCCACGCCCTCGGGGGTGCCCGTGAGAATCAGCGTGCCGGCGGGCAGGGTCTTGTCGGCGGTGAGAAACTCGATGATCGCGGGCACATCGAAGATCATGTCCGCCGTGTTCGAGTCCTGCATCACGGTGCCGTTGAGCAGCGAGCGGATCCGCAGCGCGTTGGGATTTGAAATTTCATCCGGCGTCACGAGCACGGGACCGAGCGGACAAAAGGTATCGAAGCTCTTGGCGTGGTTCCATTGGCCGCCGCCCCATTCGCGCTGCCAGTCGCGGGCGCTGACGTCGTTGGCGCAGGTGTAGCCGAGCACGTAGTCGAGGGCATCGGCGCGCGCAACGTTGCGCGCGGTCTGGCCGAGCACAATCGCCAACTCCGCCTCATAGTCGACGCGGGTGCTGGCCTGAATCGCGGGGAGACGGATGGCGTCGCCGGGATGCTGCACCGTGCCCGGCAGTTTCATGAACCACATCGGGCGTTCCGGCGGTGGCTTGCCGCCCTCGGCCGCGTGCTTGGCGTAATTCAAACCGATGCAAATGATCGTCGCCGGCGCGAGCGGCGCAAGGCGCTTGCCCAAGGTGGCGACCTGGTCGGTGACGCGCCATTCGCCCAGCAAGTCACCGGCGATCGCGCGCGCCGTGCCGTCGGGTTGCAACGCGGCGTGCGCCGGGCCTTGCGGAGTGAGGTGCCGGATTAACTTCATGGCGCCGAGTTGAGCGGATTGGCCAAAGCCCGGCAACGTTCACTTTGCCCGGCGGCGTCAAAAAAAAGAGCCCCCGGGTCGAGGGCTCCGCGGGTGCAGTCCCCACTCGGTCAGCTGTAGGCCGCCATGCCGACGCACGAACACACGAGGTTTCGATCGCCATAGACATTGTCGATGCGGCCGACGGCGGGCCAGAACTTCGAGGCCCGCGTCCATTGGTCGGGGAACGCCGCGGTCTCGCGCGAATACGGGTGCGGCCACTCCGTTGCACAGAGAACTTGTGCGGTGTGGGGCGCGTGCTTAAGCGGGTTGTTGAGCTTGTCGCTCTCGCCGCTGGCGACCGCCGCCATCTCGCCGTGGATGGCAATGAGCACATCGCAGAAGCGATCGAGCTCGGTCTTCGTCTCGCTCTCGGTTGGCTCGATCATGAGCGTGCCGGGGACGGGGAAGGACATGGTGGGGGCGTGGTAGCCGTAATCCATCAGGCGCTTCGCCACGTCCTCGACCTCGAGGCCGTGTTTCTTCCACGGCCGGAATTCGAGGATGCACTCGTGCGCGACGAGTCCGCTGACACCTTGATAGAGCACGGGAAAGTGCTGCGCGAGGCGCCGGGCGATGTAATTGGCATTGAGGATCGCGAACTGGGTGGCGCGCGTGAGGCCGTCGGGTCCCATCATGCGGATATACATCCACGTGATGACCAAGATGCTCGCGCTGCCCCACGGCGCGGCCGAGACCGCGCCCGTCTGCAGGTTGAACTTGCCCTGCTGCAACCGCACCACCGGGTGGCTGGGAAGGAACGGCACGAGATGCTTCGCCACGCCGATCGGTCCCATGCCCGGGCCGCCGCCGCCGTGCGGGATGCAAAAAGTTTTGTGGAGGTTGAGATGGCAGACATCGGCGCCAATGAATCCGGGTGAAGTGAGCCCGACCTGGGCGTTCATGTTCGCGCCATCCATGTAAACTTGGCCGCCGTGCGCGTGAATCGTTTTGCAGATGGCGCGGATCGAGGTCTCGAACACGCCGTGGGTGGACGGGTAGGTGACCATGAGCGCCGCGAGATTGGCGGCATGCAAGGCGGCCTTGGCCTTGAGGTCGGCGATGTCGATGTTGCCGTGCGCATCGCATGCGACGGCGACGACCTGCATGCCGCACATGGCGGCACTCGCGGGATTGGTGCCGTGCGCGCTGGTGGGGATGAGGCAGATGTGGCGGTGGCCTTCGCCGCGGGACTCGTGGTAGGCGCGGATGACGAGCAGCCCGGCGTATTCGCCCTGCGAGCCGGCGTTGGGCTGCAGCGAAACGTGGGCGAAGCCCGTGATCTCACTGAGCCACTTGTCGAGCTGCGCGAACATTTTCGCGTAGCCCTTCGTCTGGTCGGAGGGCGCAAAGGGGTGCAGCGCGCCGAATTCCGGCCAGGTCACCGGGAACATCTCGCTGGTGGCGTTGAGCTTCATCGTGCACGAACCGAGCGAAATCATCGAGTGCACGAGGGACAGATCCTTGGACTCGAGGCGGCGGATGTAGCGGAGCATTTCATGTTCCGTGTGGTACTGGTTGAAGACCGGCGCGGTGAGAAATGGCGAGGTGCGGGCGTGCGGAGCCGCATAATCGAGAGCCAGCGAGTCGGCGGCAGCATCATCCACCGTGCCGCCAAAGAGCGCGGCGAGGGTTTGGATCTGCTTGACGGTGGTGGTTTCGTCGAGGGAAAGGCCGACGCTCGTGCCGTTGATCCGCCGGAGATTGATTTTCTGTTTGGCGGCCGCGGCGTGAATCCGGGCGGCATCGACGCCGGCCACGGTCAGCGTGTCGAACACGGGTTCGGCGTTCACGGTCGCGCCGGTGGCTTGCAGGCCGCGCGCCAGGAGGCGGGTGAGCAGCTGCGTGCGCCGGGCGATCTGCCGCAGGCCTTCCGGCCCGTGATAGACGGCATACATCGAGGCCATGACTGCGAGCAGCACTTGCGCCGTGCAGATGTTCGACGTGGCCTTGTCGCGGCGGATGTGTTGCTCACGGGTGCCGAGGGCGAGGCGCAGGCCGGGGTTGCCCTGGGCATCCTTCGAAACCCCCACGAGGCGGCCGGGCATCTGGCGCTTGTAGGCATCCTTGGTGGCGAGAAAACCGGCGTGCGGTCCACCGAAACCCATCGGCACACCGAAGCGTTGCGCGGACCCGACCGTGACATCGGCACCGAACTCGCCCGGCGCGCGCAGTAAGGTCAGAGACAGAAGATCGGCTGCGACGACGCACAGGGCGCCCGCGGCATGGGCCTGTTCGAAAAAGGCGGCGAAATCCTGCACACTGCCCGAGGTATCGGGGTATTGCACGAGCACGCCGAAGACCCCGGCGGTGAAGGCGAAGGTCTGGTGATCGCCGACGACGACGGTGACGTTGAGCGGCTTGGCGCGGGTGCGCACGATGTCGATCGTCTGCGGGTGGCAC
>JAUXOH010000258.1 GCA_030682505.1 Candidatus Didemnitutus sp.
CGTTTTCCATCTTCACGCGCTTCAAGGGCGGCAAGAGCGTAGCCACGGCGGCCGGCGGCTTGTTCGTGCTGATCCCCGGGGCCTGCCTGATCGCCGGGGCGACGTGGGTCGTGGCTTTTTTCGCGACGCGCTATGTTTCGCTGGCGTCCATTCTCGGAGCGGTGGCGGTGATCGTGGCCAGCTGGCTGTTCGATTACCCGGTCGCGGTGTCCGTTATCACCACGGTGCTCGCCGGCTTTATCATCATCCGCCATCACGAAAACATCCGGCGCCTGCTCAACGGCACGGAGAGCCGGTTTGTCAAGAAAGCGGCCGGTGGCGCGGTGGCCGACGAAAAGAAATCCTCCCCGCAACCCTGACCACTTTCCCGGTGGCCCGGAGGTTGCAGTATGACGCACGGTGCGGACTCGCGCCTTGCCAAGACCCACCGGCCCGGGCCATGTAACCGAGTTCGCACCATGGCACTCATCGTTCAAAAATATGGCGGCACCTCCGTCGGCGACGTCGAACGGATCAAGAACGTGGCCGCGCGCATCAAGGCGACGGTCGCTGATGGCAATCAGGTGGTGGTGGTGGTCTCCGCCCGCAGCGGCGTGACCAACGAACTGATCGCCCGCGCCAAGGCCATCAATCCGCGCCCGGACACGCGCGAAATGGACATGCTGCTCGCTGTCGGGGAGCAGGAGACGATCGCGCTCACCGCCATGGCGTTGCATGCGCTCGAGGTGCCCGCGGTTTCGTACACCGGCGCGCAGGCGGGCATCGTGACCGATCTGGTGCACACGAAGGCGAAGATCATGAACATCGTGCCGACGGCGCTCCGCAACGACGTGGCGGCCGGCAAGGTGATCATCGTCGCCGGATTTCAGGGGCTGAACGCCCAGGGGCAGATCACCACGCTCGGGCGGGGCGGTTCCGACCTGACGGCCATCGCGCTGGCCGCGGCGCTCCAGGCCGACAAGTGCGAGATCTACACGGATGTGGACGGCGTCTACACGGCCGATCCGCGCTCCGTCAAGGAGGCGCAGAAACTCGACGAAATCTCCTACGACGAAATGCTCGAACTCGCCTCGCAGGGCTCGAAGGTCATGCAGTCGCGCTCCGTCGAGTTCGCCAAGAAATACGGTGTCATTTTCGAAGTCCGCAGCAGTTTCAACCACAACCCGGGAACCCTCGTGAAAGAAGAAGTCTCATACATGGAAAAGGTCGTCGTGCGCGGCGTCGCCGTCGACAAGGACCAAGCCAAGGTGGTCATCAGCAATCTTCCCGACAAGGCCGCCAGTGCCGCGCACATCCTGCGCGCGCTCGCCGATGCCAGCATCAACGTCGACATGATCGTGCAAAACGTCGGGCACAAGGGGTTGGTCAATCTGACCTTCACCGTGCCGAAGGAGGATGCGCACGGCGCGGTCAAGGTGCTGCCGGCCATCTTTGAGAAGCTCGGGGGCGGCGAAGTCGCCGCCTACGACAACATCGCGAAACTCTCCGTCGTCGGCGTCGGCATGCGCACGCACGCCGGTGTCGCGGCCCAGATGCTCGAGGCCTTGGCAGAGCAGAACATCAACGTCGAGCTCATCGCCACCTCGGAAATCAAGGTGACGCTGGCCGTGCCGCGGGATCGCGCGGACGACGCCCAGCGCGCCGTGCACACGGCGTTCGGACTCGGGAAGGTGTAATTCGTTCTCGTTCTCGCGCGCGGGCTGCGCTTTCCTCGGTCAGCCGGGCAACCCCCGGCGGGAACCAGGAGAACGATGAAATTCATTTCCACTCGCGGCGCAGCGGACCCGGTGACCTTCCGGGAAGCGGTCGCCATCGGCCTGGCGCCGGATGGCGGCCTCTACCTCCCGCAGTTCCTGCCGGACCTGTCGCAACGCCTGCGGGCATGGGAACAGCTCAGCTACGCGGACCTCTGCGCGGAATTTCTCGGCCTGTTTGCGCCGGACATCCCGGAGGAGGTGCTGACGAAGCTCTGCCACCGTTCCTACGGCCGGTTCACCCATCCGGAGATTGCGCCGCTCAAGCGGCTCGACGAGCGCACCTTCGTGCTGGAACTTTTCCACGGTCCGACGCTGGCTTTCAAGGACCTCGCGCTGCAATTGCTCGGCAACCTCTACGGTTGGGAATGCGAGCAGCGCGGGAGCAGCATCAACGTGCTCGGCGCGACTTCGGGCGACACCGGCGCCGCGGCGATCCACGGCCTGCTCGGCAAGCCGCGCACCGCCATCTTCATTCTCTATCCGGATGGGCGCGTCTCCCCGCTGCAGGAGCGCCAGATGACGTGCACCGGCGCGGCCAATGTCTACGCCCTCGCGATCGATGGTTCGTTCGACGACGCCCAGCGGATCGTCAAGGAGGCGTTCGGCGACCATGAGTTTGCCACCCAGCACCGGCTCTCGGCGGTCAACTCGATCAATCTCGCGCGGATTCTGGCCCAATGTGTCTACTACCTCTACACGTGGCTGCGCCTGCCGGAGGCGGCGCGCGAATCGGTGGAGTTCGTCGTGCCCACGGGTAATTTCGGAAACGTCTTCGCCGGGTGGCTGCTCGCGCGCATGGGCGTGCCGATCATCGGGATCAAGGTCGCCACGAATCAAAACGACCTCCTGCACCGCTTCTTCACCACCGGCGAATACCGCATCGGGACGGTGCACCCGAGCGCGGCGCCCTCGATGGACATCCAGCTGGCCTCGAACTTCGAGCGCCTCCTCTACTACGTGCACGACGAAAACCCGACGCGCGTCCGCGCCGCGATGGCCGAGCTGCGGGCCAACGGCTCGTATCGCGTGCCGGCGCTGGAGCGCGACCTCTTCAGCTCCACAACGGCGACCGACGCGGACATCGCGCAGACCATTGCGCGGGTGTCGGCGCAGCATGGCTACACGCTCGACCCGCACACGGCGTGCGCCTTCCAGAAGTTGGATCCCGCCCGCACCAGCGTCGTGCTGGCAACGGCGCATCCCGCGAAGTTTCCCGAGGTGGTGGGCGCGGCCACCGGCACCGTGCCGGTGCACCCGGTCCTCGAGGCGCTCAAAAGCAAACCGATCGTGAAGCATTGCCTCCCGGCCGATGTGGCGGCGGTGAAACGCTTCGTCGCCGAACACGCCGTCCGGACCTAGAGCAGCGGGGCGATCAGGCGCCCGACCTCTTCGCCGAGCGTGGAGAAGAACCGCCCCTTGCCCGGGCGCAGGACCATCGGCTTGGTGTGGGCGAACACGTCCTGCATCCACTCCGAGATCACCCGGGTGTCGCCGGCGGAATAGGTGACGGCCGCGACCTCGAAATTCACGAAGAGCGAACGCAGGTCCATGTTGGCCGAGCCCCAGACACCCGTGGCCTCGTCAACGAGGATGAACTTCGCGTGGTTCATCCCGGGGCCGTAGTAGAGCACGTTGACCCCCGCCTGCTGCAGCTCGCGCAGCGAGTGTTTGCGCGCGAGGTCGGTGATGGGGTGGTTCGAGCGCGCCGGCACGACCAGCCGCACATCGATGCCCGCCCGGGCCTGCACCATCAGCGAGCGCTGCAGCACCTCGTCGGGAATGAAGTAGGGCGTGACAATCCAGACGCTGCGCTCGGCCTGCTGCACGAGTGAGAGGATGCCCTCGTAGAGCGCGTCGCCCTCGACATCGGGGCCGCTGGCGACGATCTGCAGCTGGCTGTCGCCGACGGAGGCAGGGATGGCGAGGGTGAGGTCCTCGTGCAGGTCGTTGATCGACTGTCCGCTGGCGAAGGCCCAGTCGGCGATGAAGATCTCGTTGAGCAGGCTGACCGCCGGACCCTCGATCATCGCGCCGATGTCGCGGAAGCGCCGTTTGAGCGGGGTCGGGCCCATGTAGTCGAGCGCGAGGTTGCGGCCGCCGAGCAGGGCGCGCTGGTGGTCGAAGACCGCGATCTTGCGATGATTGCGCAGGTTGGCGGAGCCGCGCGTCTGCAGCGGGAGCATCGGCATGAACGCCACCACCTCGCCCCCGGCGGCGCGCAATGGATCGCAGAAGTGTCCCTTGGTCGTGAAGCAACCCAGCGAGTCGAGCAGCAGTCGCACCTTCACGCCCGCGCGCGCACGCTGCGCCAGCAGCTTCACGAGCCGCCGGCCGACCGCGTCGCGGCCGAGGATGAAGGTCATGATGTGGATCGAGTGCTTGGCCTCGCGGATGCTTTGCTCGAGCTCGTGAAAGGCCTCCTCGCCGTCGGGCACGAAGCGCACACGGTTGCCGCCGATCGGCGGGCAGGCGCCGTTGAGCGTGAGCACGCGCGCGGCGAAACAGGTGGCGGCGGGGGAGAGAGGGGCTCCCGGCACGATCGGACACAGCCGCGCCTTGCGGGCCGCGAGTTGGCGCAGCTTGCGGCCGCCAAAAAGCAGAAAGAGCGGCACGCCGAGGTAGGGGATGAAAATGATCGCGAACAGCCACGCGAAGGTGTTGCTGGGGCGCTTGCGCTCGCTCATCAGGCGCGCGATCGCAAACAGGGCCAACAGCACGCCCAAGACCGTGAGCACGTGCGGCAACACGCCGAGAATCCAGGGGTGCTCCTTCGCCGTTTCGACAGCTTGGTCGAGAGTGGGCTGGTCCATCGCCGTCCAACTAAGGACGGCAGCTGCGAAAAGGCAAGCGGGTCAGGAATTTAAGGAAGATCAACTCACCGTCACCGGCGCCAACGGTGGGATTGGATCGCCCTCCCGGAAGTCCCGGCTAGTCGGATATTGATCTTCAATCAGTGATCGTGCCTGATCCGAGTGCGGGCCGCCACCATCCAAACCTCAACCCGGTTGAGGTATACTTACCGTTGGGCAGAAGATGAAGACACCCGAAATTATCATCACCGAGTTCGAGCAGCGCCGTGCCTCGGAGCGCAAAGAAAAGCGAAGCAAGATGGCGAAGCGCGGCCTCGAGCTCGTCGGGTGGATCGGTGCGTCTTTGGCCTACAACATCTGGGTATCGCGTCAGGACGCCATTGTCGTGGTGTCCCAGAGTATCCTTCTCGGTGGAGTCGTCGTCGCCTACATCATCTGGAAGACGGGGAAGTTGGAGGACCGGATTGCGGAATTGGAGCAGCGCGCTGAGGGAAAGCCGAACCAGCTGAAAGGATTTGGAGGATCGGCGGAGCAGTAATTCGCATGGCCTATTCCTATCCCACATCTCCGGAAACTAGGAAGGACTCATTGCACGCGTATCCACGCAGATTTCATCCGTCACTTTCAGCGGAACAATTATGAAGACACCCACCCTGATAGTCAGACTCGTTGGCCTCTACTTGATCGCTCAGAATACGAGCACGTTAATTCAAGCGGCGAAGATCAACTCCTGGGGAATCGGACTCGCGCAGCAGCAGATTGTCGGTGACGTTCGGATCTACGCTGTTTTTGTCCTGCTGGTCGGCCTGGCGGCAGTCATTTTTGCCGGCCGACTGGCTCGGATTCTGACCTTCGATGCGGACCGCGACTGAGTTGGCCTACAGCGGCCAGCGTCGACGCTCCCCAACGCGCCGATTTCGCTCATTGGATTCCTGCCGTGGGATCTGTCCTTAACCCCGGCGAAAGCGGTTGGTTTAGTCGTCCGGCAAAGGCTGCCGAGCGGCCGGGTCCGGGCATTAAAAATCCCGCTACCGTTTCGGGTAGCGGGACTTAAAATTGGTGGTGGAAGGTGGATTCGAACCACCGAAGGTCGGAGACCAATTGATTTACAGTCAATCGCGTTTGGCCACTTCGCTATTCCACCGACACAAAGAGAACGGGCAAGGTAGGTGGACTTCCGAGCGTTTGCCAAGAGGTTTTTTCCCGATTGGGCAAACTCGCACCAAAGCGGCTCCCGGACCCTCAACAGATCGCGTCCCGCTGGCGATTCCGGGGCGTTTTTGACCCGCAGCCGTGGTCACCGACGTTCCTCACCGACTAAAGCACGCCGGCTTGGCGGAAGCTGTAGAAACCGGTGCCACTCGGGTCGGCGGTCGCGCGGCCGAGCACAATGTGGTCGATCAGGTCGATATCCACGGCCTTGGCCGCCTCGCGGAGCTGGCGGGTGATCTGCACATCCGCCGCGCTGGGCGTCGGGTCGCCGCTGGGGTGGTTGTGTGCGCAGATGACGGCGGTGGCGCCGTGCCGGATCGCCTCGCGGAAGACCTCGCGGGGATGCGCCAGGCTGCTGGTGGCGGTGCCGGAGGTGACTTCAACCTGTTTGATGAGCCGGTTCTTCCGGTTCAGGCAGAGCACCCAGAATTTCTCGATCATCAGGCCGGAGACGGCGGCTTGCAGGTGATCGCGCACGAGCTCAGGCCGGTTGAGGATGGGTTCGGCGTCGCTGCCACTGGCGAGCACGCGGCGCGCCACTTCCATCAACGCGACCAATTGCAACGCCTTCACCCGTCCGATTCCCCTCCGGCGCTGGAAGTCGGCCTCGCTCCACTTCACCAAGGCCGCGAGGGAACCGGCCTCGCTCAGGAGCTGCTGGGCGATGGTGATGACGTTGTTGCCCTTGCCGCCGCTGCGCAGCAGGAGGGCGAGGAGTTCGGTGTCGCTGAGCGCAGTCGCGCCGAGCTTTTGCAGGCGTTCCTGCGGACGATCGTTGACCGCGAGGTCCTTGACGCGCAGGGGCGGGTAGGGGGTGCTCATGTCGGGCCTTGGGCGTCCGCCCGCTGGCCCGCGAGCTGGACGCACTCAGTAGTGCTTCACGTAGCCGTTGCGTCGCAATTTTTCCAGCCAGCGCTCCTGCGCCTGCCGGGCGTATTGCTGCACGAGGGCGCGCTCAATTTGATCGCGCACTTCATTGATCGGCGGAACGCCCGCGCGTTTGATCTCTTCGGCATGCAGCACGAAGGCCCCTTCGGGCATGAGGAGCGGCGCAGTCGTCTCGCCGGACTCGAGGGCGAAAACCACGTCGGCAAATTCCTTGCGCAAATCAGAGCGGCGTTGCCAGCCCCAGTCGCCGCCTTTCGTGCGGCGTGAATCCTGCGAATAGAGACGGGCGAGGTCGACGAAGCTGCCGCCGGCTTTGAGTTGGGCGATGATGCCATCGGCTTTCTCCTGCAGGACTTCATCGGTTTCGCCCGCCGTGCGGGTGAATTGGATCAGGCGCAGCTTGACTTGGTCCTCTTGGTAAAAGCGTTCCTTGTTCTCGTCGTAATAAGTCTGGATCTTGACCGGGCTGATCGTGCTGGCCGACTTGCGCTGCTGTTGGCGCATGTAGCCGTAGATCATGTCTTCCTCGACCTCCTTGCGGTAGTCCTTTTGGGAGATGCCACGGCCGCGGAGGTAGGAGAGGTATTTGCTGCGGTCGCCTTCAAATTGCGTGGCGATGATCTCGGCCACCTGATTGTCGATGAAGCTGGCGGGCACGCGGCGCTTCTCGTCCTTGTAGAATTCCTTCACGATCAGCACGCGGTCGATCAGGTCCTGCACGATGCTCTCCTGCAGGTTGTTGATCTTCTCGTTGAATTCGCGCTCGTTCCGGCTTTCGCGCTGGATCTGCGGGAGGAGGGGAGCGATCTCGCGGCGCACGTCGTCGACGGTGATGATCTTGTCCTCGGCCACCGCGGCGATTCCGTTGGCGAATTGATAGTTAAGCTTGTCCGCCACAGCCTTTTCGGCGTCAACCGGGACGTCCTGGGCGTGCGCCAAGATCGGCAAGACCGCCAGAGAGAGCGCGAGGAAAACAGGCAGGGGACGGGGCCGACGGAGCATCATGGATTCGGTAAATTTTGCAGAAAGACGAGTAGTTCTCTCAACCTTGCGAGGGGAGTGGGTGCGGTCAAGCGGGGAAAGCGACTGTGATACTGGATGAAATCGTCGCGCTGCCCGCTGTTGCGCAGACACTTCAATCTCCCTGAATCCGTTTCGACGGACAGGATGCCCTTTTGTTCCGCGCGAACGCGAATTTCTGTCACGAGCAGCAGGGTGCGGACCTCGTCGCCGAACTTGCCGAAGCGGTCGCGGAGTTCCCCCTCGATCGCCTTGATGGCGGCGGGGTTCTCGGCCATCGCCAGCCGGCGGTAGAAATCGATGCGCAGGCGCGTTTCGGCGAGGTAGTGGGCGGGCAACCGGGCCTGGACCTTGGCGATCTCGCCGGCCGCGCGCTCGGCCTGCTTGAGGGCGGTGTAGCTGTCGGTGGGCTGCGCCCGTTCGGTTTCCGCGCCTTCGCCGATGAACACGAAGTCGAGCTTCACGTTGGCGCGCACGGCGGCGGCGTGTTTTTCGCCCTTCAGGCGCGCCACGCTCTGCTTGAGCAACTGGCAATAGAGTTCAAAGCCCACGCCGACGATGTGGCCGCTCTGTTCCGCGCCGAGCAGATTGCCCGCTCCGCGCAGTTCGAGATCGCGCATCGCGATGCGGAAGCCCGCCCCGAGCTGGTTGTGCTGGCGGATGGCGCTGAGGCGCTGCCGCGCGAGGTCCATCACCCGCGCGTGCCGGTGCAACAGCAGGTAGGCGTAGGCTTGGTGCTTGAACCGCCCCACACGGCCGCGGAGCTGGTAAAGTTGCGACAGCCCGAAGCGATCCGCGCCCTCGATGATGATCGTGTTGCAATTGGGAATATCCAAACCGCTCTCGATGATCGTGGTGCACACGAGCACGTGATACTGGCCGGCCACAAAGTCCGTCATCATCTGCTCGAGGTCGCTCTCGTCCATCTGCCCGTGGCCGACCCCGATGTTCAGCTGGGGCAACAATTCGCGCAGCCGCGCGGCCACGTGGTCGATCGTCATCACCCGGTTGTGCAGGTAAAAGACCTGCCCGCCGCGGCGCACCTCGTGCTGGATGGCCTCGACGACCAGCTTCTCGTCGTAACTCTTCACGACGGTCTGGATCGGCAGCCGGTTGACCGGGGCCGTCTCGATCGTGCTGAGGTCGCGCGCCCCCGTGAGCGCCAGGTAGAGCGTGCGCGGGATCGGCGTCGCACTCATCGAGAGCATGTCCACGTGCGCGCGCCAGCGCTTGAACACCTCCTTGTGCTTCACGCCGAAGCGCTGCTCCTCGTCGATCACCACGAGGCCGAGGTCCTTGAACTTCACGTCCTTTTGCACGAGACGGTGCGTGCCGATCAAAATGTCGATCTTCCCCTCGGCGGCGGCGGCGAGGATCTGCTGCTGCTCCTTGCGCGAACGGAACCGCGACACCATCTCGACCGCCACCGGGTAGCCGGCCATGCGTTCGCGAAACGTATTCAGGTGTTGCTGCGCCAGCACGGTCGTCGGCACCAGCACCGCCACCTGCTTGCCGCCCATCACGGACTTGAAGGCCGCGCGGATCGCCACTTCGGTTTTTCCG
>JAUXOH010000263.1 GCA_030682505.1 Candidatus Didemnitutus sp.
GTGCTGCACGCGGAATTTTCCCGCAGTTTTCCCGCCTCCGCAGTCGATGAGCCCACCACCGATGCCCCCGGCTTCAATCCCCCTGGCACCAAGGCCCTGAGGCTCCGCATGCGCCCCGCTGCGCCGGTGCAGGTGTTGTTCAGCGGACATTACGACACGGTCTACGAGAGCGACGATCCCTTTCAAATCTGTCGCTGGACCGACGCCGATACACTCAACGGCCCGGGCGGCGCCGACATGAAGGGCGGCTTGGTGACCATGCTCGCCGCGCTGCAAGCTTTTGAGCAAACGCCGCACGCGGAAAACCTCGGTTGGGAGGTCTTGATCACCCCCGACGAAGAAACCGGTTCGCACGGCAGTGCCTATCTTTTTCGAGAGGCGGCAAAGAGACACCACTTCGCCCTGATTTTCGAACCCGCCCGGCCGAACGGCGATATTGTGCGCTCACGCAAGGGCACCGGCGGCCTGACAGTCACCTGCCACGGTCGCGCCGGTCACGCCGCCAAAATCCCTAGCGACGGCTGCAACGCCGTGCTCGCTTTGTCTGAATTCCTGCTCGCCCTTGCGCAAATACCTCCCGAAATGCCGGGCGTCCTCATCAACGTCGCGAACATCCGCGGTGGCGGGGTGGCGACCAACGTCATCCCCGATTACGCTGAATCCCAGATTGACCTGCGCATCACCAAGGCCGTCGATGCCGAGCCCCTCCTCGCTCGCATCGCTGCTCTCGCCACCCCGATCAATGCCCGCGAAGGTCTCAGACTCGAGCTCAAGGGCGGTTTTAATCGGCCGCCCAAGGAATGCATTCCTCAAGAAGAAGCTGTTTTTGCCGACTGGCAGCGTGCCGTCGCTGATCTCGGATTGCCCGCGTTTACCTGGGTGCACACCGGAGGCGGCTCCGACGGCAATCTGCTCACCGCCGCCGGCCTCCCCAATCTCGATGGCCTCGGTCCGCTCGGTGATTACCTTCACAGCAGCCGCGAATTCTGCCGCGTGGAAACCATCCCGCCGCGCGCCCAGATCACCGCCCTTTTTCTGCATCGCGTCGCTTCGGGCGAGATCCAGTTAACCATGAAGCCGTAACACGAATTCGTGATGCCGGGCCGGCTGTCGCACCGATTCCAACCATACTGACGCAATGCTCGTTCTTCGTCCCATTCGAGAAGCCGATCTCGCCAGTCTCGTCGGACTGGCCGACTCAATCGGCGGGGGCCTGACGACCTTGCCGCACAACGAGGATTTTCTCTCCAATCGCATTGACGAATCGCTCCGCGCATTCAGCCCGCGGGTGAAACGCCCCGGAGGTGAACTCTATCTCTTCGGTTTCGAGGACACGACGACCGGCGAGGTCATCGGCGTTTCCGGAATTGCTTCTCGGGTCGGCGGATTTGATCCGTGGTATAGTTACGAAATCAAACCCGAGCGCTTCGTCCACGCACCGCTCAAGGTTGATCGCGAGATTCGCACGCTCCACCTTAAGCGGGAGCACCGAGGACCGTCGGAAGTCTGTTCGCTTTTCCTCCGTGCCGATCGCCGGCGCGGCGGAGCCGGTCGTTTGCTGTCGCTCGGCCGTTTTCTGTTCATGGGCGCGTTTCCAAAGCGATTCACGCCCACCGTGATCGCTGAAATGCGCGGCTACATCGACCAAACCGGCAAGTCGCCGTTTTGGGAGGCCGTGGGGCGGCAGTTCTACCAATTCGATTTTTACAGCGC
Organism: Candidatus Didemnitutus sp.; assembly: GCA_030682505.1. Lineage (GTDB taxonomy): Bacteria > Verrucomicrobiota > Verrucomicrobiia > Opitutales > Opitutaceae > Didemnitutus. The sequence continues at coordinate 1,714 of JAUXOH010000263.1, forward strand.
CGACGTGCTTAGCGGTTTGGGCGATAAGGACTTCATCGCCGACCTCAACCCCCGGCACCCACTCTACATTCCGCTCCTTGCCCCCGAGGTGCAGGCCGTGATCGGCCGGGTGCACCATGACACCGAACCGGCCCTCGCGTTGCTGCGCGCCGAGGGATTCAAACCTATTGAAGAGGTGGACATTTTCGACGCTGGCCCCGTTCTCCAATCGACCGTCGGCGAATTGCGCACTTTGCGCCAGAATCGCGTCGCCAAGATCCGCAGCGCCTCGGCCAAGGTCGTCAATGACAAGCCGCTTCTTCTCGCCAATGGCGCCCTTGATTTTCGCGCCTGCCTTGGCACCTTGACCGAACACGAGGATGGGACGGTGTCTGTCTCCCCCGAAACCGCGACCGCGCTCAATCTCGATGCGGGCGACAAAATCTGGTTTACTCCCCCACGATGAGTTCGTTTTCCTCCTTCAACCCCGCCAGTGGCGAAACTGTCTGGACCGGCATGGCCGCCACGGGCGTCGAGGTGGATCAGGCCGTCGCCAAGGCCCGCGCGGCATTCGCGGCCTGGTCCGATCGCACCGTGGATGATCGCGCCGCAATCCTGCGGTCGTTCGCCCGACAGCTCACCGACCACAAGGAGGCGCTCGCGCAAATCATCTCCGCCGAGGTCGGCAAGCCGCACTGGGAGGCATTGACCGAAGTGCAGGCGATGATTGGCAAGATCGACATCTCCATCGAAGCCCAGGCGAAACGTTGCGGAGAATTCAAATCTGCGGTCGGCATCACGCGCTTCAAGCCCCACGGCGTAGTCGCGGTGCTCGGACCATTCAATTTTCCCGGACATCTACCCAACGGGCACATCGTCCCGGCCCTGCTCGCCGGCAACACGGTTGTCTTCAAGCCGAGCGAACTCGCCCCGGCCGTCGCCGAGAACATGCTCGAGTGCTGGAAGGCCGCCGGACTGCCCGCAGACGTTTTGACCATCGTGCAGGGCGGTCGTGAGGTCGGCGCCAAACTCGCCGCCCAGACCGGCCTAGACGCCTTGTTTTTCACCGGGAGTGCCCGTGCGGGTGCAGCCCTGAGCGAACAATTTGCCAGCACTCCCGGAAAGCTGCTCGCCCTTGAAATGGGCGGCAACAACCCGCTCGTGGTGCACCGCGCGGCAAATATCCGCGCCGCCGTAACGCTCACCTTGCAATCCGCCTACCTCACCGCCGGCCAACGTTG
>JAUXOH010000279.1 GCA_030682505.1 Candidatus Didemnitutus sp.
CGACGGCAGGAACTGTTGATCGACACGCCGGGGCTGAAGGTCGTCGAGGATTTCGGCCATCATCCAACCGCCTTGGCCGCGACGCTGCAGTCAATCCGGGCGCGGTTCCCGGGGCACGTGGTCCACGCGGCGTTTGAGCCGCGCAGCAATACCTCGCGCACGAAGGTGATGCAGGCGGGATTCATGCGGGCGCTGGCTCTGGCCGACGAGGTGTATCTCGGCGCGATCGCGCGCGCCGACAAAATCAAGCCGGAGGATCGGTTCGACGTGGAAGCGCTGCTGCAGTTTCTCGATTCGCAGGGCGTGCACGGTTACACGGCGCCGACCAACGCGGCGTTGCTGGAGCAGATTCTCCTCCAGACACAGGCCGGTTCGACCAAGCGGCAACTCGTGGTGTTCTTCACCAACGGCTCGTTCGACGGAATCATCCAGAAATTCGTCGCCGCGCAAACCGCATAACCGGCCAAGTTCGCCGACCGGAGCGCGGTTGCGCCGGCTTACTGAGCCTGTTTGGCGACCTTGTAGACGACGGGCTCTTCACCTTGGGGGAGGGCGAGCAGGTCGTAGTCGTGGAAGGAATTGATCGTCACTTCGACAAATTCGCTGACCGGAAGGCTCTTGGGCACGTAAACCCGGCCGTCGATGTCAGGGGCATCGGCTTCGCCGCGGGCAACCCCCGGTTCCTCCACCAAGACTTTCAATTTGCGACCGACGTAACCCTTCGAGACTTCGCGGGCGATCTCCTGTTGGAGCGCCATCGTCTTGTGCCAGCGGGCTTCCTTCACCTTGGCCGGGAGCTGCTCGGTCATTTTCGAGGCGCGGGTGCCTTCTTCCTGCGAATACCGGAAAACGCCCAGGCGTTCGAATTTCGCTTCGCGGATGAAGGCGCAGAGTTCGTCGACGTCGGCCTCGGTTTCGCCGGGGAAGCCGACGATGAAGGTGGTGCGGATCGCGATGCCGGGGATGCCGGCGCGGATGCGCTTGATCAGGTCGCGGATGTAATCACCGCTCGTCTCGCGTTGCATCAGTCCGAGCATGTGGTCGCTGATGTGCTGGAGCGGAATGTCGATGTAACGCGCGACTTTCGGGCACTCGGCAATGGTGGTGATGAGTTCGTCGCTCCAATGCGCCGGGTGCGTGTAGAGCAGGCGGATCCAGAAGTCGCCCTCGATGGCGTTGAGCTGGCGCAGCAAGGTGGTGAGCGCGGTGCCGCGGGAGGAATCGACCGGGGTGCGCGGATTCGGGCGCTGTTCCCACGTGTCCATGCCGAAAAAGGTCGTGTCCTGGGAGATCAGATTGATCTCCTTCACGCCTTCCTTGACCAGCTGGCGCGCCTCGGCGACGACGCTCTCGACGGTGCGGCTGCGGTGGCGGCCGCGAATCTGCGGAATGATGCAGAAGGTGCACGGGTGATTGCAGCCCTCGGCAATCTTGATGTAGGCAAAATGTTTCGGCGTGAGCCGGAAGCGGGGCGTGTCGTAATCCGGGATGTAGGTCGACTTGCCCTCGACCAGCATGGCGGGCGCGGACTTCTTGCCGCGTTCCTCGGCAAACAGCCGCTCGATGATGGGCGCGACCTGGGTGACCTGGTCGAGACCGATGAAGGCATCGACTTCCGGCAGCGCCGCCGGCAGGTCCTTCGAGAAACGCTGCGACATGCAACCGGCCACGATCAGCTTCTGTTCCTGGCGGCGTTTGCGCATCCCGCGGTTCTGGTTCACCTCGAGGATGTGTCCGATGGACTCCTCCTTGGACGAGTCGATGAACGAGCAGGTGTTGACGATCACGACATCGGCGTTCTCCGCATCCGGGATCACCACCATGCCGGCCTGGTGCAAATGACCGACCATGATCTCGCTATCCACGAGGTTCTTGGCGCATCCGAGGGAGATGAGGCTGACTTTGATCGGCATAAACGAAATGCGCCCGCGGGTGCGGGCGCGAAGTGGGGGGCGGTGGACCGCCGGCCTTACTTTTTCTTGGCGCGAGCCGCGTTCGTGGCGGCATTCTTGCGCTTGAGGTAAGCGACGCGGCGTTTCTTTTTGATGACCTTGTTGTATTGTTTGCCCATGGTTTTGGTAGGTAAGTGAACGGCGATTAGTCGGGAAGGTGGCGCGCGAGTCAAGCCTCGCGGCGAACCTCAGTAGCGGCGGAGGCTGGGGTCGATCTGGAGGGCCCATGCGTCGATGCCTCCCGCGACGTTGACGGCCTGCGCGATGCCGTTGGCGCGCAGGAACATTGTCACCCGGGCGCTGCGACCGCCATGATGGCAAAGCACGAGGACGGGAGCGTCCGGGGGCAATTCGGCGAGCCGGGCGGGGATCTCCTGCATCGGGACATGGAGACAGCCAGCTAGTTGGCAGACGGCGAGTTCCGCCGGTTCCCGCACGTCGAGGACGAGGGCGCCTTGTTGGAGGAGCGCCGCCGCGCGGATGACGTCGATTTCGTGGGGGAAAGACATGAAAAACAGCGGGATGAAGGGGCGCCGAAGCAGGAAAAGCAATGCCAGTTCGACGTTGACGGTTCAGGAGCCGACGGAATCGTTCAGCGTGATGTCAGAAAGATTCGTCGTGATCATGGCCGGCGGGCGGGGCGAGCGGTTTTGGCCGTCCAGTCGCCAAGCCGTGCCCAAGCACTTGCTGCCGATTGTCGGCGACACCCCGATGCTCACGCAAACCATTGAGCGCGTGCTCGGGGTCGTGCCGCGCGAAAATGTCTTTGTGATCACGACGGAGGAGCAACTCGCGGGCGTTCGCGCCGCCTGTCCTCAACTTCCGGCTGAAAATCTCATCGCCGAACCCATGGGGCGCGACACCGCGGCGGCGACCGGCCTGGCGATGCTCTTGGTCAAACAGCGCAATCCCCGGGCGGCGTTTGCGATGCTGCCGGCGGACCATGTCATTCACGATGCGGCCGGGTTCCAACAGCAGCTGGGAATCGCCTTTGCGGCGGCGGAGAGCGCCGAGGTGCTCGTGACGCTGGGGATCAAGCCCACCGAGCCGGCCACGGGGTTTGGTTACATTGAGCAAGGCGGCGCGTGGAAGACGATCAGCGGCGTCGACGTCATGGCGGTGAAACGCTTCGTCGAAAAACCCGACCTGGCGACCGCGCGAAGCTACGTTGAGGCGGGACGTTATTTTTGGAACGCGGGGATGTTCATCTGGCGCGTGCCGGTGGTGGAGGCGGCGTTTCAGGAACACGCGCCGGAATTGCACGCCGGTCTGGTCTCCCTCTCAGCCGCTGCGGCGAAAGCGGGGTGGGGTCCGGCGTTGGCGCAAGTTTACCCCGCGTTGAAGAAGATCTCGGTCGATTACGCGCTGATGGAGAAATCCACCAACGTCGTGGTGGTGCCCGCGACCTTTGATTGGGACGACGTGGGCGCCTGGCCCGCCGTGGCGCGCCACTTTTCCGCCGACAAGGCGAACAACGTGCTGCGCGGTCTGGCAATGGTCGAGGGGGGCGCGAACAACATCGTGGTCTCAACCGACGGGCATCTCACGGCGGTCGTGGGCGCGAGCGATCTCGTGGTCGTGCACACCGCCGACGCCACCCTGGTTTGCTCCAAGGACAAGGCCCAGGAGATCAAAGCCCTGTTGCAACGGCTCGGCGCCCAGGCCGAAACGAGGAAATTTCTCTGACATGAGGCAAATGACGTGCAACCTGCCATTTGGTACGGCGCGGGCCGGACTCGGATCTTGACGCCTCATGCGCTGCCTCGGCCTCGACTACGGAACGAAGCGAATTGGACTCGCCTATGGTGACGAGGTGGGCGTGGCGACGCCGCTGCCGGCCGTCCTGACCGGCGACGATGACTCCCGCTGGGCCAAGATCGGCGAAGTGATTCGCCAGCGGCGCATCACGGATCTGGTCGTCGGTTATCCCTACAACATGGATGGTTCGGTGGGTTTCAAGGCGCTGGAAGTCGACGAATTTGTGCTCGAACTGAAGTCCCGTTTTGGTCTGCCCGTGAATCTCGTGGACGAAACGCTGACGAGCTACGCGGCGGAGTCTTCGATCAGCAAAAAGAACCTCCGGGGGGTGCGCGGCAGCGGCGTGATCGATTCGCGCGCCGCGACGATCATCCTGCAGGACTTCCTCGACCAGCAGCTTCCGCCCATCTTGCCGGAAACCTGAACTCCGGCGCTGCGCTGATTCCCCGGATGGACAGGGCGGCCGTTTCAACCTATCGGTCTGGCTTGTGAAAGCTGCCGTGCCGGAACCAACCCGTTGGAAATGCGTTTGCGCCTATGACGGCACGACGTTTGACGGCTGGCAAAGCCAGGCGAGCGGCCAGGCCATTCAGGACGTGATCGAGCGCAGTTTGAAAAAAGTGCTCAAGACCGCCGTGCGCGTCCACGGCAGCGGGCGCACCGATTCCGGGGTGCACGCGCTGGCGCAGGTCTTTCATTTCGACGCGGTCTGGCCGCACGGAGCCGAGAAACTGCGCCGCGCTCTGCAGACGGGCCTGCCGCGCGCGATTCACCTGAAAACGCTGCGCGTGGCCCCGGCGTCCTTTCATGCCCGCTTCCAGGCGCGCGGGAAAATTTATCATTACGACCTGTTCCTCGGTGAGCCGGATCCGTTCACGTCAGCCTATTGCTGGGCGCTCGGCTGGGAACTGGATTGGGCGGCGGTCGAAGCGGCGGCGCGCCTGCTGCGCGGCCGGCATGACTTCAAGGCCTTCTCGGCCGACGGGGGCACGGAAATGGAAACCACGGTGCGCGACCTGCGTCGGTTGGAAGTGAGGCGGCGCGGCCGGCGGGTGCGTCTCACGTTCGAAGCCGATGGATTTCTCTACAAGATGGTGCGCAGCCTCACTGGCACGCTGGTCAATGTCGGCCTCGGCAAGCTCACGCCGGCCGATGTCGGCGCGATGTTGAAGAGCGGGAAGCGCACGGTGCTCGTCCGAACCGCTCCGCCGCAGGGGCTGTTTCTCGAGCGGGTGCATTATTGAGGGCGGATGAAAACCGGCGTGCGCCAGTTCGTTCGCGACGCGGTGGAAGTTTTTTTCCCCCGTTGTTGCGTGGGTTGTGGCGACAAGGTGGAGGCGGGAGAGTTGCGCCACGTGTGCGCGCGGTGTGCGCAGCAATTGCACGTGGTCGGTCCCCCGCACTGCTCGACCTGCGGGCATCCCTATTTCGGGGAAACGGGGGAAAATCGACTTTGCCCCCATTGCGAGGCGCTGGTGCCGCACTTTGGCCAGGGCAAGACCGCCGTCCTGCTCAAGGGTGCCGGTCGTGCGCTGGTGCACGCGCTGAAATACCACCATGCGTTGCATGTGCTCGAGGACATGGAAACGCTGATGCGTCGCGCCCCGGGTTTCGCGGACCACCTGCGGGACAAAGTCCTCGTGCCGGTGCCACTCCACGCCCGCAAACTGCGCGAACGGGGCTACAACCAGAGCGCGTTGCTGGCCGCGACCGGCGTGGCGGCGGTGGACGGCCGGGCGCGGGTCGCGAACCTGTTGGTGCGGAAAATCGACACGTTGTCGCAAACCCATTTCGACCGCGCCACGCGCCAGCAGAACCTGAAAAATGCCTTTTCTTTGGCGGCGGGCGCAGTCATTAGTCCCAATCAGCATTATCTCCTCATTGACGACGTCTTTACCACGGGTTCCACCCTCAACGCTTGCGCCGCTGTCTTGCGGGATGCAGGTGCGGTGAACCTCGACGTCGTTACATTTGGTCACGGCTGAACCCGCCCATGACACATTTTACCAAACCCAAGTTAGCTGCCCCCAAGAAGAAGAAGAACATTCCCGAGGGTCTCTGGACGAAGTGTCCGGTCTCCGGCGAAATCATCTTCAACAAGGAGCTCGAGGCCAATCTGATGGTCGTGCCCAAGAGCGGCTACCATTTCCCGATCGGCTCGCGGGCGCGCATCGCCGGCTTGGTCGATGAAGGCACGTTCGAGGAACACGATGCCGGCGTGAAGTCGGCCGACCCGCTGGGATTCGTCGATTCGGCCGCCTACCCGGACCGGATCAAGAAATACGAACGCGAGAGCGGTTTGCCGGAAGCGGTGATCTGCGGCACGGGCAAGATTCACAACCTCCCGGTTTCCCTCGCCGTGATGGATTTCCGTTTTTGCGGCGGCGCGATGGGCGCGGCGGTCGGGGAGAAGATCACCCGCGCCATCGAACGCGCGCTGAAGAAGAAGATCCCCTGCATCGTGGTCAGTTCCTCCGGCGGGGCCCGCATGCAGGAGGGGATTTACAGTTTGATGCAAATGGCCAAGACGAGCGCCGCGCTCGGCCGGCTGGCCGACGCGAAGCTGCCGTTCATTTCCATTTTGACCCATCCCACCACCGGCGGCGTCACGGCGAGCTTCGCTACGCTCGGCGATTTGATTTTGGCGGAACCGGGCGCGATGATCGGCTTTGCCGGCGCGCGGGTGATCAAGGAAACCACGAAGCAGACCTTGCCACCGGGTTTCCAGACGGCGGAATTCTTGCTCAAGCACGGTCTCGTCGACCAGATCGTGCCGCGCACGGAGATGCGGGAACGCCTGAGCGTCATCTTGCAGACGCTTTTCCTCAAGAAGAAGCCCCGCACGGCCAGCGTGAAGCGCACGGAAACGGCCGCGCTCGCGGCGAACTGATCCTTCCTCCCATGGCGTCGCAGCGCTTCGCCGATTATGCGGCGACCACGGATTATCTCTTCGCCCTCAAGAGCGCGGGAATGAAGTTCGGCATCGATCGGATGACCGGACTCTCGGAGGCGCTGGGGCACCCGGAGCGTCAGTATCCGGTGGTGCATGTGGCGGGCACGAACGGGAAGGGTTCCGTCGCCGCGATGGTGGAGACGATCCTGCGCACGGGCGGCTTGCGCACCGGGCTCTACACGTCGCCGCACCTCGTGAAGCTGGGCGAGCGCGTGCAGGTGAACCGGCAGATCCTGACGGAAGCGGAGATCATCGCCTACGTGAACGAGCTCGATCCCGTGGCGCAGCGGTTGGGCGCCGCGGGCCCGGATGATTTTCCAAGCTTCTTTGAATTCATGACCGGCATGGCGTTTTTGCAATTTGCGCGCCAGCAGGTCGACGTGGGAGTGATTGAGGTTGGCATGGGTGGCCGGTTGGATGCCACCAACGTCGTGCAACCCGAAGTGACGGCGATCACCTCGATCGGCTTGGATCACGTGGCGGAACTCGGCGACAACGTGACCAAGATTGCGAAGGAGAAGGCCGGGATCATCAAGGAGGGGCGACCGCTCGTGCTGGGCCGGGTTCCGGCCGAAGCGGAGCAGGCCATTCGCGATCTCGCCCGGCTTCGCCACGCCCCGGTCCACTCGGTGCGCGAGATCTTCGGGGAGAATCTCGCGGACTACCCGCCCACGAACCTGGCCGGGGATTATCAGCGCTGGAACGCCGCGACCGCGGTGTTGATCGCGCGGCTCCTGCGCGGGCGGTTTCCCCAGCTGGACGACGACGTCATCAACCGCGGCTTGCGGTCGGTCAATTGGCCGGGACGCTGGCAGCGCACCACCCTGGGGGGCCGGACGCTGATTCTGGATTCCTCGCATAATCCCGAGGGCGCCCAGGTGCTGGAGAACAATCTTCATCACCTTGTGACGGAGACGGGCCGCAAACCGGTGATCGTGGTCGGCGTGCTGGGAGAATTTCGGGCCCGGGCCTTGTTGGATGTGATTTGCCGTTACGCGCGCGAAGTCCACCTGGTGCTGCCGCAACAGTCCCGCTCGTGCAGTTTCGAGCAACTGGAGGGCCTCGTCGCGCCGGAGGCCCGCGGGCTGTTTCATCGTGCGACGCTGGCGGAACTTTTCCCCGACGCCCGCACGTGCACGGTGGGGGCACCGGAGGACATCGTGGTGGTGACCGGTTCGATCTACCTGCTCGGGGAATTGTTTTGCCGGCTGCAACCGCAACGCGGTGCAGGCGAGGGAGCCTTGCAGGATTTTTAGCGGCTATAGACGCGGAGCGACGACGTAATATAATTTCTTGCTCAATGGAGCATCTGGGAGTAAGATTGCCGCATTATGGTTACCGATAAACTTCAGAAAATCCGTCAGTATCAGAGGCAAATGGATAAATTGGAAAAGGAACTCGCCCAATTTAACCGCAAATTATTGGCCGTGCCCGGCAAGTATGGATTCAAGTCGATGAACTCGTTCATCGATGCGTTGCGCAGTGCGGGCGGGGGCAAGGGCGGTGCTTCCGCTGTCTCTTCGGCCAAAGGTGCCCGCAAGCCTCGCGTCACGATCACACCCGAGATCAAGCAGAAGCTGAAGTCTCTGGTTGGCGCCGGCAAAACGGGCGGTCAGATTGCCAAGACCTTGGGGATCTCCCTTCCGAGTGTGCAGAACATCAAGAAGGAGCTCGGGCTGGTGAAGAAGCGCGGCTGAGTCCCGTTTCCTCCCTCATTCAAGCGAAGCCGGGCCCGGGCGCCCGGCTTTTTATTTCAGCGCCAGCAACTCGGGCGTCGAAGGGAGGTCTTTGATGATCTGCGAGGGCTCGGGGCCGACGCCGAGATAGCGCAAATTGGGCAGGTCGGCCGGCAGGTTGTCGCCGTGGGCCACCCGGATGGCGCTGCGCACCATCGCCGCAGTATAGAGCCGGGCATTAACCGGGAGATCACCGAAACGACGCACCGCGGAGATGTCTTCACTCCAGCCCGCATGCCGCGTGTAAACCGGCCGGAGCGTCTTGCGCCGCGCTTCGTTGCGCGGCACATGCACATGGCGTTGGCCGCTCTCGTCTTCATACGCGCTGCAGATCAACAACTCGTCCGCTCCCGAGAGGGCATCGATTTTGTTGATCATCAGGTCCTGATAGCCGCCGTAACGGAGCGCATCGCCCTTCTCGACGGCGTCATACCATCCAACCATGCGTTGTCGCCCGGTCACGGTGCCGAACTCGATCCGCTTCAATTTCTGGCACAGCGGCAGGGCCTCAGCCATCTGGGTGATAAAGGTGTGCGTGCCGACCTTGGTGTCGTAGGCCTTCGCCACGGCAAAGGTGTGGATGGGTTGCACGGGAATCCCGGCACTTTCAAAAAATTCCGGGGTGAACGTGTGCGAGGCCGTCACGTTGGGGGAGAACCCATGGCGCTTGTCGAGCCAGTAGGCCTGGCCGAATTCGCCGACGATCGAGCGGCCCGCGGCCAGCTCGCGGAGGACAAGTTCGCGGACCTCGCCGATCCGCGGTCGCAATTTCTGCCCGGCCTCCCAATAAACGCGGGTGAGTTCATCGACGTTGAGCGTGAATGGATCAGCACCGCGGAAGCGGCTGAAATCGAAATCTTCCTGCTGAAACAGACCCATCGCGATGGCCTCGGCATTGGCTTTCGCCTCCGCGGTGGAGAGCTTTTCAAAAAACGTGTCCCACGTGGCCGGGCTCACCCGGCAGACGTGCTGGATGGTGCGCAAGGCGCGGTCGGCCCGGCCGGCCAGCTTGCGCGCGAAGAAATTCGGGCCGCCAAGGAAGTCGGCAAAGGTGATCTGCCACTGGCCGGTTTCGTCCTGGTAGGCCGGCGTGATGCCGCGGCCGGTGGAGCCGCGCGCTTCCTCTTGCAGGACGTTGACGCGATAGTCTTCCCACGCGAGGTCGAGCAAGCGGTGCGAGAAATCGGAAACCATGGCCCGTTCGTCGACGACGAGACGGCTGAAAATCTCGTAGCCCTTCTGCTCGAGCGGCTGGGCCTCCCACAGGATCTTGCGCGGATCGGCCACGACGCCCGCGCCGATGGCAAGGTGGGCGACGCTCTTCTCGACGACGCCGGCGGGCAACAGGTTCAGTTTGATGCCGCCGGCCGTGTGCCCGGAATTGGAGCCGCCGTTGACCTTGAACACCACCGAGACCGCGGCCGGCTTGCCGTGCAACTCCTGCACGACCTCCGGGATGAGGCGGCCTTTGCCCTCGTCACCGAAGGAAATGCCGACATCGGCGATCAACTGGCTGCGAAAGGGAGTGAGCGACATGCGAGAGGCGGCTCCCGGGTCGAGCCCCGGTTGCCGGAAAGCAGAAACGGCACCCAGCGCGCCGTCGCAAGGCTAAAGGGCGTCATCGCGGCCCGGACTCAGCACAGGCGGTGGCCGGCGATGACGCGGGCATACCACGCGGCGCTCAGTTTCGGGGTGCGGCGCTGGGTCTTGAAATCGTTGTGCACGATGCCGAATCGCCGCGTGGTGCCGTCGTTCCATTCGAAATTGTCGATGAACGACCAGAGAAAATAGCCGCGCACGGGTGCGCCGTCGCCGATCGCGCGCTGGAGTTCCTTGAGATAGCTGCGGAGGAATTCGACCCGGTGCAGATCATGGCATTCACCGTTGACGACGCGGTCATCGTCGTAGCCGCAGCCGTTCTCGGTGATGTAGAGATTTTTCACGCCGTAAACCTCCGCGGCGAGGCGCGGACCCCAGTAAAGGGCGCGGGGGGCGAGGCCCAGCCACGGACTGTCGGTATGGGGATAGCTCGGCGAAGGCGGCAAATGCTCCGGCCGGCCCCGTTTGCCCGCGCGCACGAAAAGGCCCGTGTAGATGTTGAGCCCCAGAAAGTCCGTGGGCTGGCTGATGAGGGCGAAGTCCCCGCGGGTCACTTTCGGCCGATCCGCTCCGCAGCGGCGCAAGTAGGCGGGAGCGTAGCGTCCCCCGTGGATCGCGCCGAGAATCGACTGATTGGCCTCGATGAAATAGGCGCGGGCCGCAGCGATGTCGTCCGGAGTCTCGGTCAGGGGAATGACCGTCTCGCAATTGTCCGTCAGGCCGACCTTGGCGCTGCGGCCGCCGTGTTCGCGCACGGCGCGCACCGCGTGACCGTGACAGACGAGCGCGTGGTGGATGGTTTGGTTGACGACGCCGGGCGCCTCGTTCGCCCCGGGGGCTTTCCCGAGGCCGCCGTAGCCATGGATCGTGAAGCAACGGATTTCGTTGAGGGTGATCCAGTGCTTGACGCGGTCGCCGAAGGCCTTGACGGCGACGTCGGCGTAATGGGCGAACGCCTCCGGCACACACCGGGAGCGCCAGCCGCCGCGGTCTTCCAACGCCTGCGGCAGATCCCAATGGAAGAGGGTGACCCACGGTGTGATCCCGTGGTTTTGCATCGAATCGAACAGGCGGTGGTAGAAATCGATTCCGCGCTGGTTCACCGTCCGGTCGCCGGCCGGCAGGAGGCGGGGCCAGGCGAGCGACAGCCGGTAGTGTCGCAAGCCGAGACTCCGCATGAGCGCAAAATCGGCGTCGAAGCGGTGATAGTGGTCGCAGGCTTGGTCGAGGGTGTCGCCCTGGAGGATCGCGCCGGGCCGACGCGCGAGGCGGTCCCACACCGACTCGGATTTTCCGTCGGCGAAGGCCGCGCCCTCAATTTGCGCCGCCGCGGTGGCGGTGCCCCAGACAAAATTGCGCGGAAAACGATCGGGCAGAGGGGACGGCATGGTGGAATCAGGGTTGCAGGGATGGGCGCGGCGCGTGTCCTCGCTGCATTTTTCAAAACCCGCCTCGGATGGCGAAGTAAAAGTCCAGAGGTGAGGACTTCCATTGCCTCGCGGGGCAGGTTCAGGAAAATGGGCCGACGTCGGCTTGCGGAGGGCCGCTTCCTCCGATGAAATCACCCCTCGCTCCCCTTCTTCTCATGCTCTCCTCCGCGTCGCTTGCTGCTGCTCCCCTTTGGCAGGATGAATTCAACCAACCGGTTGGTGCCGCTCCCGATCCCGCCAAGTGGGTGCATGCGCTCGGCGCCACCGGCTGGGGCAATGC
>JAUXOH010000282.1 GCA_030682505.1 Candidatus Didemnitutus sp.
CAGGTGAGCAGTGCCGCCGTGCTGACGCACGGCCACCGCCGGCGAGACGGGAAACGGGGCGCGTGGATCATGCCGGATCGCGTGGCGCTGAACGCGACTGGCGATGTCACCCTGCTGGGCCGGCGGGGTGCGCCGGGGAAAATTGCCGGCCGGCGGGTGAATCTGAACGAAGTAACCGACCGACTGCGACGGGTGCCGGGCGTGCGGGAAGTTTGGACCGGAGCGAGTGCGGGCATCGATCCGGTGCTCGGAGCGGTCGTGGCCACCGGGCACACCGCGGCCGAACTGCGCGCGGCTTTGCTCGCCGATACCGCCGCGTGGAAGGTGCCGAAAAAAATCATCACGATCGCCGCCCTGCCGGTGACGGCCCGGGGCAAGACCGACACCCGGGCGTTGCGGGCGCTGGTGTTTTAGGGGTCGCTCAGGCGGGCTTTTTTTCCACGCTGTCCACGGCACCACCGGTCACGGCGTATTTCATCACATCGCCGGGAGCGAGATGCTCGATCGGGCGAACGCGCTCGCGTTTCACCAAGTAGAGCTGGCCCGCGACGTTGTAGGCCTGCGGGACGTAAACGGAGACAAAGCCGGCTCCGAGCTTGAAGTTGTCGAGGTCCTCGCTGGTGAGAAACCCCAGCAGCCAGACTTCATCGGCGTGTACGTTGACCAGCACGGCTTGGGTGAAGCGGCGCCGGTGGCCCACAAAGGCGTCGAAGAAATCGCGCAGGGTGGAATAGACGAAACTCACGCCGGGCGTCTGTTCGAGCCAGCCATCCAGCACCTTGAACATCCGGCGCATGAAAAAATACGAGGCGAACCAACCGACCAGCACGACAATGGCCAGAACCAGCACGAATCCGACGCCGGGAATTTTCACATAGGGGCGGAGAATGCCGTCCACCTTCTCAAAGAACCAATACAGCGTCACGATGGTGAGGGCGATCGGGGCAATGATGAAAATGCCATGCCAGAAATAGCGCAACAGGCGACGGAAGGAGAGGTGGAGACGGTGGCTCATGGGTGGTGGAGGGGAAAAGCTTCTGCCGGGCGGGAAATCGTCCGTTTCTGCAGGTTGGTGTCCTCCAGTAAAATTTCCGCTCAGGCCGGAAGGCCGGTCACTCCGAAGAGCGTGGCTTCAATCTCGACGAGGAGCGAGGAGCGGCACATGTCGGACAGCACGTAGGAAACGCGATCCGTGCCCGCGAGCAGTTTTTCCTCCAGCAGGGTGGCGACAAGGGGCAGATCCGTGGCGTGGCGAAGATAGACCTTGAAATGCCGGGTGGAGTCCCCGCCGTGGTCGAGATCGACTCCGAGCCCGCAAGCGCGCGATAGTTCACGCAGGTTTTCCAAGGTGCACTCCACCTGCTCCCGCACGCTGTGCGGCGCCACGGTGGCGTGGCCGCGGATGGCCGCGGTCCCGGAAATAAAAACCGTCGCCTGCTCCGGTCCAGGCACGACCGTCGCCCGGGCGAAGCTCGGGGCCCGCGGCCCGTATTCGCCGGGATACTCGTAGGCGGGCACCTGCAGCGGATTCTCCACATGCCGCGGACGAACGGGACACGCCGCGAACGCGATGGTCAACTCGCCCGACTTGCTGCCAACGGCGGAGGCGGAAGGCAGCCGGGCGTTGAACCCGCTCCCGTAAAGCTGCTCGAAAGCCAGCGAACGGCCCCGACAAAAGACGCGGTAGTTCTCCAATCCGGCGGGTCCGGATTCATTGATGGCCGGGTCGTAGTTCCAACTCCGCGCCAAGTGCCAATCCCGGGTCGCCTCGAAGATGTCCCCGTAAAGCCGGTGCGAAGCCTCCTCCAACCCGGAGGGCAGAGACACGGTCGCGGCACCGAGCAACCAGTCCCCGGATTGAGAGAGCGAGAAAGCCCCGACCCGGCCCACGGGCCGGCCGACGCCAAAAAGCTCCTCCACCGACTCGCCGGCCAGCACCGGCAAGCCGGGAAAAAATATTTCCTCCGCATCAAAGGTGATGCGCAGGAGGGGCAGGTCGGTCTCGGTGGTGGACATGGTCGGTTTACTTGGCGGAAATCGCTTGGTCGGTTCCGAGAGGGAGTGCGGCGACCCTTTGCCGGGCCGTCCGTTGGCGGATCAGCTGCAGCACTGCAACGAAGACCACGAGGAGGCCGACGGCCGCGAAAGCCAGCCGGCCGTTGCCTTCGGCGATCGCCTCGCCGCCGCTCACCAAGGCGACGATGTAACCGGCCATGACCAGCATGGACACCACCAGATAGGGCACGAGAGGCACGCAGATCAGTCCCAGCAAATAGCTCTGCACCCAGAACGGAGGACCCGGCGTGAGGCGCACGATCACCGCCAGCTGCCACGCGCCGCCGCTCGTGTCATCCGGCAGGCGAATGTCAAAATAGGTCAGCAGCCGGCTCACGAGCGGTCGCATGGCCCGATTCGCCAACCAGTAGGTCAGCAGCAGATTGACCAGCACCGCGGCCAACGACCAACCGATCACCCAACCGGTCCCCAGCGTCGGTCCGAACACCGGCCCGGCGGCGAGCGTGAAAGCGATCATCGGAAAGCCCACCGCCGGCAGCAGGGCCATCGCGACAAAGAAACGTCCGGGGCCCGCCTCGCGCAAACCCACGATCACGGCGTCCACCGCCGCCATCAGTCCGGTCTGCAGGACGACGAAGATCAGCACCGCCAAAAGAGCCGCGCAACCTGCGGCGAAGAGGAAGTGCTTTCTCGTCCACCAACGGGAAGCGGATTGAGTGACAGGGCTCATGAACCGCGCAAGGATGCGGTCCGGTCTGGGTCAGGTCAAAGGCCGAGCAATACCGTGTTCACCCTATTGCGGGTTCATGGTCGCTCCTCCACTGTGATCCGCTTCCGGCGCCAATCCGGGGGCTTGCTGATTTTTTCCCTCCCGCCACTCCCCTTCATGCAC